>JAWOIM010000657.1:0-5326 GCA_046484685.1 Chloroflexota bacterium
TCACTGATGAGCAAATCCTGAAGCGGGCGGTTTAAACGGCCGTACGGGCGGGACGGCACAGATATCAACCCACGGTACGGACCGGACGGCGCGGGATCAGCCCATTGTACGGGCGGGACGGCGCGGAAATCAACCTCGCCCCTACCAACCCACCCCCGCCCGCGCCGTCTCGCCCCCTTATTGGCCCGCATCCCGGGCGAGACAGGCGGGGCAGACCTCATCGGTGATCGCCAGGATCATGGCCCGCCTGTCCCGCCCCTACATTACACGGCCGTACGGGTGGGACGGCACAGATATCAGCCCATTGTACGGGCGGGACGGCGCGGAAATCAACCTCGCCCCCACCAACCCACCCCCGCCCGCGCTGTCTCGCCCCCTTATACGGCCGTATCCCGGGCGAGACAGGCGAGGCAGGCATCATTGGTAACGGCCAGGATTATAACCCGCCTGTACCACCTCTACCATACCACGCTGTGGCCACGCTGTGGCCACAGCGTGGGTATATAATGGTGGGCTTCCATTCCCTGGCGGACTGTCATATCTGTGGTTAAAATACCTGAGTCAATCGTTATCAGATATTGGTCTAGGACATACGCAGTCACAGTCTATCGAATTTACATGAAAAACGACATCAAACTGCCCGCTACCTTTCTCTTTGAGGGCCAGCTCCAGCACATCATCCTGCTGGCCGGTCTGCTGCCAGGCGCACTGTATCTGGGGCTGCCTGCCCTGGATGGCTCAACCTGGCTCGGCATCCCCGACACGACCTGGTTTTATGCGGCGATCCTGGTCGCCGTCATCCACCAGGTTGTGGTCTGGTTCGTATTCCGAACCCAACTCATCTTTTCCTTGTTTTCCCGGCTCTTTGGCAAACAAGATATGGTCGTATGGGGAATTATCTTCTTACCCCTGCTGCTGCTGCGACCACTGCTGACGTTAGCCCTGGGGTTGGCCAACTACGGCTCGCTCCAACCGGGGCGCGGCCTACAAATCATCCTGGGCATACTCCTTCTCATTCCGGCCCTTTACACCCTCTGGTCTGTAGCTCGATACTTTGGCCTGCCACGCGCTTTAGGCGGCGATCATTTTCGCCAGCGGTATCGCCAAATGCCCCTCGTCAAAAAAGGTGCTTTCAAATACAGCTCGAATGCCATGTATGCCTTTGCCTTCTTGCTTTTATGGGCTATTGCTCTGCTCACCGGCTCACAGGCGGCACTGGCCGTTGCCTTGTTTCAACATGCCTACATTTGGGTCCACATGTATTGCACAGAAGCACCCGATATGCGGGCCATCTATGGGTCGGCAACCTAAATAATAATTAATTATTTCTTTTCCCCTTATCTCTACTTTTGTTGGCATATTACAACAACTTGAATTAAAGTTATAGGCAGGCTATACTTATGGCAGCAAAATAAGAACACATGTGCTATACTTGTAGCTACACTTGTAGGACGAATTGGTATTCGCCCTACACCCATTGTTATTAAGGAACGAATATGGCAAAAACAGCAGCCGGGGCTACCTACAGCGCCCAGGACATCAAACATCTGGTCGGGTTGGACAAGGTACGCCAACTGCCCGGCATGTACATCGGTAACAACAGCAGCTACGGCCTGCACCATCTGCTCAAGGAGCTCTTCCACAACAGCGCCGATGAGGTAATGAACGGCTATGGCACGCTCATTCGCGTCACCCTCCATGAGGATGGCTCGGCCACCATCTGGGACGACGGCCGCGGTATCCCCGTGGAGTGGATCGACGAGCCGGGCGGTAACGGCGATCCGCCCATCAAGATGAGCGCCTTGACCAAATCGCTTACCATTTTGCACGCGGGCGGCAAATTTTCGGGCGGCAGCGCTTACGCTTCCAGCGGCGGGCTGCACGGCGTGGGAGCCAAAGCGGCCAACGCCATGAGCCACTGGATGACGGTCACCGTGCGGCGCGGCGGCCTTATTTTCCGCCAGCGTTTTGTCAAGGGGGGTGACTTTCCTAATGGGGTTGACATCATCAACCCGACTGACGAAAAGGTCGTGGGCGAAATTGGACCACAGACGAAAATCACCTATGACAAAAAAGGGCTGATAACGGCCGTAAAAAACGGCCGTAAATCCCTCCCTATCCAGCCCGACCCCAAGCTGAACAGCGGTACCGAAATCCGCTTTTTGCCTCACCGCCCCTGGTTCGACCCCGACATGGAGTGGGAAGAAATTGTCCCCTGGGACTTTGACCAGGTGCGCCTCAGTTTTCGCCAATTTGTTTTCCTCAACCCCGGTCTGCGCGTCGAGCTAAGCGACCTGCGCGGCAAACAGCCCCGGCATGAACTGCTCTACGCCGAACGGGGATTGCTGGATTATATCGACTACCTCAACGAAGGTTTTGAACCGGTCCATGACACCATCATTTTCAGTGGTCAGGTCGACGACAACGACGAAATCAGAGTGGAAGTGGCCATGCAATATACAAAAGATGGGGATGATACCCAGATTTATGCCTTTGTTAACGGCATTCCCACACCGCTGGGCGGCACCCACGTCTCCGGCTTCCAGGCCGGGCTGACCAAAGCGATCAACAAGGTCGCCAGCACCAAGACGGCCATTCGCGGGGAAGATTTGCTGCTGGGGCTATCGGCCGTTATCAAACTAAGCATGAACAAAACCCCCCAGTTTAGCAGCCAGACCAAAGAGTCGCTGACCACGGCCGAAGTACGGGGCGTGGCCACCTCTGTCACCTACAATGAGCTGGTGAGCATTCTGAGCAAGAAAAAGACAATCGTCAACGCCATCGCCCGCCAGGCGGAAGCGGCCGCTCGCGGGCGCGAGGCGGCTAAAAAAGCACGACAGTTGGTCATCCGTCGCTCGGTTCTGGACGCGCCTGACGATGCCGGGCTGCTGGCCAAGCTGGCCGACACGGCCCGTGACACGCCCATGGAGCAGCGTATTTTGTTCCTGGTGGAGGGTGACTCGGCCGGTGGTAGCTGCAAGCTGGCCCGTGACCGGCGCTACCATGCCATTCTGGCCAGCCGAGGCAAGGTGATCAATGCCGAAAAGTCAAAGATTTTGCGCGTGCTGGGCAATAAAGAAATCAAAGCCTTTGTGGCCGCGCTGGGAGCCGGGGTTGGTCCTGACTTCAAGCTGGCGGATCGGCGCTACGGCCGTATTGCCATCTTCTGCGACGCCGACGTGGATGGTTACCATATCCGCGCTCTCTGGTACACCTTTATCTGGCGCTACATGCGGCCGCTTATCAGCGAAGGCCACCTCTTTGTGGCCGAGGCCCCCCTCTACCGCGTCTACAACAGCAAGAAAGAAATCTACGCCTACAGCGAAAAAGAGCGGCTGACCGCCGTCAAAAAACTGGGCAAAGGGGCCGGGGTGCAGCGCTACAAAGGGCTGGGCGAAATGAATCCCGACCAACTGCGTCACACCACCCTCAGCCCCGGCAGCGAACGCCTCTTGCCCATCACCATCGAAGACGTACACACCGCCAGCCAAATGGTCAATATGCTCATGGGCACCAATACCAGCGCCCGCAAAGAGTGGATCATGGAGACGTGGTTGGCGGAGTAGTCAGTAGTCGGTGAACAGTGAACAGTAAACAGTGAACAGTAAACAGTGAACAGTGAACAGTGAGGAATCCTTCGTAATTCTTGATTCGTAATTCGTAATTCTATGAAATCTGTATCTTTTGCCAAAGACCTCGAGCGCAGTATCCGCGCTTATGCTATTGAAACAATTCTCGACCGTGCCCTGCCTGACGTACGCGATGGGCTAAAGCCGGTCCACCGGCGCATCCTCTACGCCATGGGCGAAGATTTGGGCCTGGTTCATAACCGGCCCCATAAAAAGTCGGCCCGTGTGGTGGGGGAAGTGCTGGGTAAGTACCACCCCCACGGCGATACCTCTGTCTATGACGCCATGGTGCGGATGGCCCAAGATTTTTCCATGCGGCTGCCCCTGGTCGATGGCCAGGGCAACTTCGGCTCCATTGACGGCGACAACGCCGCCGCCATGCGCTATACCGAAGCCCGCCTGACGGCCGCGGCCGAATTGATGCTGCAAGACATTAAAGCCGACACCGTCGCCTGGCAGCCCAACTTCGACGACAGCCTGCAAGAACCGGTCGTCTTGCCCAGCGTGCTGCCCAATCTGCTGCTCAACGGCTCCTCCGGTATTGCCGTGGCCATGTCCACCAACGTGCCCCCCCACAACCTGAGCGAAGTCTGCGACGCCCTCGCCTTTGTCGGCCAAAACTGGGCCAGACGGGAAACAATTGGCGTCGATGAACTGATGCAAATTATCCCCGGCCCTGACTTTCCTACCGGCGGTCTGGCTTTTCGCTACCGGGAAAACGGCTCCGGCCTGGATGACGTGATCCGTGAAATGTATGACACAGGCTACGGCAAGCTGATCATGCAGGCCTGGATCGACATCGAACCGCAGGGAGGCGGCAAACATCTGATTGTCGTCTCCGAACTGCCCTACATGGTGCAAAAAAGCACGGTGATGGAGCGCATTGGCACGCTGGTGCGTGAAGGGCGTATCGACGGCATTATTGACGTGCGCGACGAATCCGACCATGAAGGGATGCGCCTGCTTATTGAGACCACACGCGGCCACGACCCAGCCAAAATCCTGGAAGGGCTGCTGACCTACACTCAACTGCGGGAAACGTTCGGGGCCAATATGCTGGCCCTGGTCCCCACCAGCAATGGGGTAGCCCCGCAGCAGTTATCTCTGCGCCAGATATTGGTGGCCTTTATCGAGCATCGCCTGACCATTATCGAACGGCGCAGCCGCCACGAACGCAAAAAGTTGGAAGATCGGCTGCACATTGTGGATGGGCTGCTGCTGGCGCTGGACGCTATCGACGAGGTGATTGCCACCATCAAAAAGTCTCGCTCCCGCGAGACGGCCCGCGCCAATTTGCAAAAGGAGTTCAAGCTGAGCGAGCGGCAGGCAGCGGCCATTGTGGCCATGCCTCTGGGCAACCTGGCCTCGCTGGAAGTGAAAAAGCTGCGGGATGAGAAAAAAGAGCTGAGCAAGCGAATCAAGGAATTGACGCGCCTGATTGAGTCAGAAAAGGCGCGGTTGGCGGTGGTGGCGGACGAAACGGCCGTTATCAAAGAGCGCTTTGCCACCCCCCGCCGCACCCGTATTCTGGACAGCGAAGACCAGGCCGGCACCGTCGTAACGGGCACCGACCTGATCGAACCCCAAATTGTGACCCTCCTCAGCGACGACACCGAGCGGCGCGACTGCCAGGGCTACGCCGACCGGGGCATGTTGGGCCTCACCTCCCGCCGTACGCCCACGATAATCGGCCGTTG
>JAWOIM010000691.1:0-4762 GCA_046484685.1 Chloroflexota bacterium
TAACGGCCCTTTCTACATCAGGGAAGCTGGCCACGACCGCACTCATCCGGTGGGGCACGGGCAGCAGCCGCAGCGTGGCCTCAGTAATCACCCCCAGCGTGCCCTCACTGCCCACAAACAGATGGAGCAAATCATAGCCCGACGCCTGCTTGACCGAGCGGGAGCCGACCTGGATTAAACGGCCGTCGGCCAGGGCCACCTCCATACGCAGCACGTTATCTTTGCAGGCCCCGTATTTCACCGTACGGATCCCGGCCGCGTTGTTGGCCAACATGCCGCCAACGGTGGCGTTGGCCCCCGGATCGGGCGGGAAAAAGAGACCGTGCCGGGCCAGCCGCTCGTTCAAATCTTTGTAGGGCAGGCCAGGCTGCACCGTCACCTGAAAATCATCGGCGTGCAGAGCCACCACCTGTGTCATGCGGGCCAATGACAGCAAAATGCCGCCGTGCAGCGGAATGGGGTTGCCTTCCAGCGAGGAGCCGGCCCCCCAGGGGGTGACGGGAATGTGTTGCGCGTGGGCCAGGCGCAGCACAGTGGCCACCTGCCGGCTGCTCTGCGGCCAGACCACCACCTCCGGCAACCGGGGCGCGTGGCCGCTCATATCCTGGGCATGGAGCTGCCGCTCTGAGTCGGCCGTGGATACATTCTCCCCGCCGACGATGCCGGTTAGTTCGGTTAGTATCTCTGGGGTAACAGGGTTGAAAGTGGGCATAATTTCTCCGTGAGAACAGCGCATTGAGAAAGGAGCGGATAGAGTAACGAAGCTTATTTGTTTCTTCCCATATCGGTCATTCTCTCAGTTTTAACGCAAACAGCCCCAAACGCCAAAGGGTCGGGAACTTTTTAGAACCCAGCCTCGTTATATACACAGAGTGGCAGATAGATTGCCACCAATTTTTACCAATTTGACGGCAGGCGGCTGCTCCGTCTCCGTCATAAAATCTGGAGGTTTTTAAATGAATTTAATGAACCAACAACTGCATCGACAACGGCCGTTTACCTGGCTCCTACCCCTTTTATTAACGCTCATCCTGGCCGCTTGTGCCGCACCCACCGGTGAACCGGGTGTTGACGCGCTGCCCACCGATATCCCACCTGTCTCCGAAGCGACCTCCGACACAGAAGAGCGGGAAGTTACCATCGACTGGGCGGTCGCCGACCTGACCGACGGCCCTGTCTGGCAGTTGGTCCAATACGGCCCGGTCGAAAAGCCCACACAGGCTTTAGAGGAAACAACCATTACCCTCAGCTTTGAGCAGGAAGATCATCTGAGTGGTTCGTCCGGCTGTAACAGTTACAGCGGCAGCTATGAGTTAGACGGCCGTTCTATCACCATTGGTCCCCTGGGCAGTACACGCATGGCCTGCCTCAACGACGGCATTATGGAGCAGGAAACCGCCTTTGTGCAGGCGATGGAATCGGCCCACAGCCTGAGCCTGATCGAAGACAGGTTGACCATTGTTTACGATGAGGGTGAGCTCCACTTTGTGCCCCAGGAAGCACCGCAAGCGCTGCCGCTGGAAGGGACTGAATGGCGTTTGCAAACGGCCGTTACCTTCCATAATGAAGTGATGTCCGCTCTCCCTGTCCCCGGCGACCTGGATGTTACCCTACTGTTGGAAGATGGCCAACTGGGCGGCTTCAACGGCTGTAACAGCTACGGCGGCAGTTATACGCTGGAAAACGGAGAGCTGGATATCGACGGTGACAGCCTGATCCAAACATTGATAGCCTGCATCGACGACATCCCCAACCAACTGGAAAGCCAGATGATGACCGGCCTGCGCGAGATGGACTTCTACGACATCACAGGCAATCAACTGACCATCACCTACCCCGACGGCGAACTGATTTTTACGCCCAAAACGGCCCCCGAAGCATTGCCTTTGGAGGGAACTGAGTGGTATTTGGAAACGGCCGTTGAGACCGACGGCGATACCGTCAGCGCCCTGCCTGTCCCCAACGGGTTGGCCGTCACCTTGCTGCTGGAAGGCGGCCAATTGGGCGGCTTTAACGGCTGCAACAGCTTTGGCGGCAACTACACCCTTGAAGAAGGCCACCTGCGCATCGATGGCGATAGCCTTAACCAGACGATGATAGCCTGCCTGGACAACATCGAGGGCCAATTAGAAACCCAGATGATGACCGGCCTGCGCCAGATGGCATCCTATAACATCACCGGCGATCAACTAACCATCACCTACTCCGACGGCGAACTCATCTTTGTGGGACACAAATAAAAAAATCCGTGTTTCTCTGTGTTAATCCGTGTCCTATTCTTTGACAAATGGGTCAATCGTGGCAAGATCAGCCTATGCGCATTGCCATGATTGGCCCTTTTGGCTTCCATCCCAACAAAACGATGCACAGCCGCGCCCGGGGGCTGGCCCGGCCGCTGGTTGAGTTTGGCCACCAGGAAGCCATTATCCGCTCCCTGGTCCATCTGCTCCAGCAGCCCGACGAACGGCAGCGGCTCAGCAATGGCGCTCGTGCCCATGCCGCGGCCCATTTTGGCAGAGTCATTGATTAAGAACGATGTCCGAAAATGGCCAGCATTCTCCTGTAAAATCAGGTATCCTTAGGGCATGAAACTCAACCACGACCAGTGTTATGCTATTATCAAAAGCCGAGATGAACGGTACGATGGCCGCTTCTTCACCGGCGTCCTCACCACCGGCATCTACTGCCGGCCCATTTGCCCCGCCCCCCGGCCCAAAGCGGAAAATGTGCGCTTTTTTGTGACCGCAGCCGCGGCCGAAGAGGCGGGTTTACGCCCCTGTTTGCGCTGCCGCCCTGAATCCTCACCCGGCACACCCGACTGGTGCGGCACGTCGGCCACCGTCAATCGCGCTCTACGCCTCATTGGTGAAGGCGTAATGGATGCCTATGGTTTGCCGGCGGTAGCCGAGCGGTTACATGTGGGACCACGCCAACTGCGCCGCTTGTTTGGCCAGCATTTGGGGGCCTCGCCCATAACCGTTGCCCAAAATCGGCGCCTTTTGTTTGCCAAAAAACTCATCACGGAAACAACGCTGCCGATGACAGAGATCGCTTTTAGCGCCGGCTTTTCCAGTATTCGCCGCTTTAATGATGCGCTGCAAAAAGTTTACGGCCGTCCGCCCACAGCGCTGCGTAAAGAAGAAACCCGGCCGCTCGGCCAGGGCCATTTACAGCTCAAACTGGCTTACCGGCCCCCCTACGACTGGGCCGCTATCCTGAATTTTTTGGGCGCACGGGCTATTCCCGGCGTCGCCTTGGTAGAAGGCAATAGCTATCGTCGTACGGCAAAAATAGGCGAAGCGATAGGGCTGATTCGAGTAGAACATGATCCTGCCAAACATTCTCTCTTGCTTACCATTTCGCCCAGCCTGTCACGCGGATTGATTCAGATTGTGGATCGGATGCGGGCTTTGTTTGATTTGCAGGCCGACCCCATGGAGATCGGTAACCATTTAGGACAGGACGCGCGGCTGTCGCCGCTGGTGGTGCAGCGACCGGGCCTGCGTGTGCCGGGGGCCTGGGATGGGTTTGAGACAGCGGTACGGGCAATTCTGGGTCAGCAGGTGAGCGTAAAAGGGGCCACGACGCTGAGCGGCCGGTTGGCGGCAGCCTGTGGCGACCCGGTAGAGACAGGCGAAGCGGGCCTGACCCACCTTTTCCCTACGCCGCAGCAGGTGTGTACGGCCGATTTATCCGGCCTGGGCCTGACGGGACAGCGGATTGTGGCCGTTCAGACGCTGGCTCGGGCCGTGCGGGATGGGGAATTGGTGTTGGCCACGGCCGTTTCTCTCGATGACCTGATCGGCCAATTGCTCCAACTGCCGGGCATTGGTGACTGGACGGCCCATTACATAGCCATGCGTGTTTTTGGTGAGCCGGATGCTTTCCCGGCAGGCGATTTGGTCTTGAGAAAAGTGGTGGGCAGTGGAACGGCCGTTAGCGCCAAACAACTGCGCCAGACGGCCGAATCGTGGCGGCCCTGGCGGGCCTATGCCGCCATGCACCTATGGGCCAGCAGCCCACATTGAAAGCCCAACATCCATCGTCTATGGTCCATCGTCTGTGGTCCATCGTCATTTACAGAGGAGCTTCACAAATGAGTAACAAAACAGTTTACACAACTATAGACAGCCCCATAGGACCAATATTGTTGGTGGGTGATGGTCCAAATTTGACCCAATTAAATTTTCAAGCAGGCACAAACCCAACAAAAATTAGAGCCGATTGGCAGCAAGACAGTGCCCTTTTTGTGGAGGCTGTCAGCCAATTGCAAGCTTACTTTGCCGGTGAGCTGCGCCTGTTTGATTTGCCTTTGCGGCCAAAGGGCACGCCCTTTCAACAACAGGTGTGGCAGCAGTTACGGGCAATTCCCTATGGTGAAACGCGCTCTTATGGGGCATTGGCCCAGCGGCTGGGCAAACCGGGGGCAGCGCGGGCGGTCGGGCTGGCCAATGGGGCCAATCCCCTGCCCTTGATCGTGCCCTGCCATCGCGTCATTGGCAGCAACGGCCGTTTAACAGGCTACGGCGGCGGTTTGGCCATCAAAGAAGCCTTGCTGAATTTAGAACGAACCAAAGAGTAGACCATGGACCATAACTGGCTTTTTACCCTTTGACGCGCTAAAGTAGGGGGCTATGTCCACGCCTATTTTAGCTACCAAACTGTATACCCCCCCACCCCGGCCTAAAGTTGTTCCCCGCCTCCGTCTGATCGAACGGCTAAACGAGGGGCTGCACCACAAATTGGTCCTCGTTTCTGCCCC
>JAWOIM010000047.1:0-10697 GCA_046484685.1 Chloroflexota bacterium
GTTACAGATCAATAAAGCCGGTGCTGCTGTGGGGCAGCGGGACCGCTTTCTCGAAAACGTAAACGTTGTGGCGGGGATCGGCCGTTTGGGGGTGGGGCGGCGGCACGCCCAGCAACTCACACAACTCGCTGAAAAATAACTGGTAATTGGCCCGCTCGGCCGCGCCCGACGCCTGCCAGCGTTTGATAAAGGTATCTGCATTCATAGGCTGGCTGTAGTTTACCCCAAAAATAATTAATTGGTGAACTTGTCGTGATCGTGGGTCGTGATCGTAATCGAAAAAACGATCACGATCACGATCACGACCAATGATCACGCATCACGTTTCACGCATCACGTTTCGCGCCCTAATCCGTCTCCAACAACTCCGCCCCCGTGCCGCTGCGGACCAGCAGGACGGTGCCCATGCGGGCAATCGTCTCTTCCATGCGCTCGGCGTAAGAGGCCAGATCAGCCTCATCGGGTATATTAAGACCCATGATGGTCAGGTCCGCTTCGTTGCTCCATTCCACCAAAATCTCATTGGTTGGCGGCACGCCGTGATCTTGCACAATGACAATCGGCTCGGCCCGCACCCGCACCTGCTTGAGCAGCGCTTGCATATGGCGCAGTGTATCCTCGCGGCCGTGTTCTCCTTTAATAATGCGCAGCAGGCGAATACGGGCATCGTGCCAGCGTGGATGCTGGCTGATGATGTGGGCCAGCAGCAGCATCAGGTCGGCATTCGGGCCTCGGCCGCGCCACCAGACATCGATGATTTGATAACGGCCGAACTGTTTATAAGTCGCATGTTTTAGCAGCAGGACCGACTTGTTAAAACGGTGCAGCGTGGTCATGATTTCAAACTGCGTTTGCCGACCTTTGGGTGTGCGGCTCCAGCCCATTAAAATGGCGTTTGACTCCAGCCCGCCCAGCCCGTGGGCCTGTGCCACCGTAATGGCACCCGTCTTAAAATCATCCACCACCTCTGCCTCGGCAAAAGCGGCCATATGCCGGTCATGGATATAGGTGCGAATCTGCTTGCGGGCAATTTCCCGCAGCCCGTGACCGGCCAGCTTGTCTACATCCCCCACCAGCAGTTGGAAGAAGGTAACGACCCCCTGGCCATAGCTGAGCCATTCGGCCAAATGGGTCAACTGCTCCCGATTATGGGGCTGACCGGTGAAAACCAGGATGTTGGGCCGCCAGTTTTTGACGTGGTAGCGCTGCTCTTCCAGTTGGAGCAGGGCGCGACGGGCCAGACTGAACCAGATACCGCTGCGTAAGTCACCCCAGGTGCGCTCGGTAGATCTTCGCTTGATGTAAAAATAGATGCTGTAGCTGATAACAATGGCGAAAACGGTAGCTGCGGCGTTGATCAGGAACATGGCGGCGTAACAGTCGATGGCCCCTAACAGGGAAATGCTCCAGTGAATGTTGAAGCCGGGGCGAAAGCTGGGATTGCTCACCATGCGCTCAAAGGCGGCCACCAGGTTGGTCATGCCGTAGGTATTCAGAAAGAACATGGTGATGATGGGGGCCACAAAGTTGAGGTCGCCCATCATAATGACGCCGAGAGCGATGAGTGTACTCACCAGGACGGCCATGCGTGGCTCGGTGGGGCTGCCCAGATTGGAGGCGATCTGGCGCGGCACCACGTCATCGTTGGCAATGGCTTGCAGGGTGCGGGGCGCGGCCATAATGCTGCCCAGTGCCGAGGAGAGGGTGGCGGCCAGCACCCCGGCCATAATCAGGGGGGACCAGAGGGCAATCTCTGTCATGATCAGGTTGTTACTGATCAGGTCGGCGCTGGTGGCCCGGCTGGCCAGCCAGTAAACGGCCGTCATGTAGATAACGGCCGTAAACAAAATCGAGGCAATCGTGCCGCGCGGAATGCTGCGCCCCGGATTTTTCAGGTCGCCCGACATGCTGGTGCCTACCTCAATACCCGTCACCGCCGGGAAGAAGACGGCGAACACAATCCAGAAGCTGACGCTTTCGGTATAGTTGGGATCATAATTGATGGCAACGGCCGCTCCCCAACTGCCGCTGAAAAAAGAGACCACGGCCGCCATCAAAATGGCCAGAATAAAGAACTGGATACGCAGGGCAAAGTCGGCCCCGATCCAGCCGATAACGCCAAAAATCAGGGCGGTAATGCCGGCGATCAGGCGCGGGTCAAACGCCTGAAAATAGGCAATCGTTTGTAGCGCTTCGGTAAAACCAATAATATAAAACGCAACCGAAATCGCCTGGGAGAGGTAGAGGGGAATGCCGATAGCTCCTCCAATTTCCAGCCCCAAGGTACGCGAAATGATAAAATAGTTGCCACCGGCCTTGACGTTCATATTGGTGGCAATGGCTGACAGGGACAGGCCGGTCAGTAGAGAAATACAGTTGGCAATGCCCACAATAATCAGGGCGCCGATGAGGCCGGCCTGGCCCACCACCCAGCCGGTTCGTAGAAAGAAGATGATACCCAAAATGGTCAGCACATTGGGCGTAAATACCCCGGCAAAGGTGCCGAAGCGGGCCGTTGGGGGCAGGCCGATGGCGTAGGGATCAGGTGAAACGGGCTCGGGTTCTTCTCGCTTCAAGAAGTTGGGCAGATATTTTTGAAAATCCACTGAGTTGCTCCAATGTATTCGTTTCGTAATGGGGTGGTCGTATTGTGAGTATCTACCCACTACGACCTACGCCCTATTTGTAATACAATAGATAGTATGAAATCAATTCCCACCCAAATATACTATTTTATGCGGCAAGGACCAGGTCGTGTCAATCTCTTAAACCTGCTTCGGTTTGGGTTGATCTTGGCGCTTGTTGTTACGATGTACAGCGTCATTTTTCACTATATCATGGAATATGAAGGCCATGATCATAGCTGGATGACTGGTTTTTACTGGACATTGACCGTCATGTCAACTCTGGGTTTTGGGGATATTACGTTTGATTCGGATATCGGCCGTTTCTTCTCCATATTTGTGCTGATGAGCGGCATTGTGTTTTTGTTGATTCTGTTCCCTTTTACCTTCATCGAATTCTTCTACGCCCCCTGGGTTGAGGCCCAAAAGGCGGCTCGTGCCCCGCGTGACCTGCCGTCTAAAACAGAAGGGCACGTCATTCTGACAAAGTTGGACCCGGTGACGCGCACCCTGATCAAAAAGCTAAACGCCTACCAATACCCCTACGTGCTGCTTGTTTCTGAGCTAAACGAAACCCTCGATCTGCATGATGCAGGCTACCACGTTGTCTGGGGTGACGTGGATGATCCCAATACCTATCGTAAGGTTCAGGTGGAGCAGGCGCGGCTGGTGGCCAGCACGGCCAATGACATGATCAACACCAATGTCGCCTTTACCGTGCGCGAAATCTCGGAAGACGTACCGGTGATGACCACGGCCAACTTTGCTGCCTCTGTTGATATTTTAGAGCTGGCCGGTAGTTCCCATGTGGTCCAATTAGGGGAAGAGATGGGTAAGGCGCTGGCCCGGCGCGTAACCGGCGGCGATACGCTGGCCCATCCCATTGGCAACTTTGACGGCCTGGTCATTGCCGAAGCGGCCGTAGGCCATACGCCGCTGGTGGGTCAAAGCCTGCGTGAAGCCGACCTGCGTCAGAAATATGGGGTGACGGTCCTGGGCTTCTGGGAGCGGGGTGATTACAAAAATGCCGGGCCGGATACACAGATAACGGCCGGTACCGTCCTGGTATTGGGCGGGTCACAGGCATGTATCGACCGCTATAACCAGCTTTATTACCACGAAACGGAAAAGGATGCGCCGGTCATTATTATTGGCGGCGGCCGCGTCGGTCGGGCCACCGGCAGGGCTTTAGCCCGGCGCGGTCTGGATTATCGTATCGTGGAACAGCAGCCGGAGCGCGTTCGTGATCCGGAAAAGTACGTCCTGGGCAATGCGGCCGAATTGGAGGTGCTGCAAGAAGCGGGTATCATGGAAGCAGCTACGGTGGTGGTGACCACCCACGACGACGATACCAACATCTACCTGACCATTTATTGTCGCCGCCTGCGCCCCGCTATTCAGATTATCAGCCGGGCCGTCCTGGAGCGCAACGTGGCCACACTGCACCGGGCCGGGGCCGATTTTGTCCTCTCTTACGCCTCGATGGGAGCCAACACCATTCTTAGCATTCTGGATCGCAGTAAGGTATTGATGGTGGCCGAAGGAGTGGATGTCTTTGAGGTCCACGTACCTAAATCGCTGGTGGGTAAGTCGCTGGCAGAAACGGCCGTTCGCCAGAAAACGGGCTGCAACGTGGTGGCTCTGCGGACCAGAGAAGGGCTGCAAATTAACCCTGATCCCCATACGCGCCTGCCCGCCGACGGCGAGCTGGTCATTATTGGCACCACTGCGGCTGAAGCCGCCTTTCTGGAACAGTTTGGGGCCAAGGGAAAACGGGACCGTTAAAAGGATTTCATGACGCTAGAGCTACCTCATCTGACACCACAGAAAAAGAAGAAACGGCCGTGGCCCATTGCCCTGCGACTGGTCCTGGGGCTGCTGTTGCTGATATTGATAGGAACCGGCCTGCTCATGGTGCCGGCCGCCAGCAGCGGCGCTCCCTTGCCCTTCATGGATGCCTTTTTTACGGCCACCTCTGCCCTGACGGTGACAGGGCTGACCGTACAAACCACCAGCCAGGCGTTCACCCTCTTTGGCCACCTGACGCTGCTGGTACTCATCCAGATCGGTGGCGTGGGCTACATGTTTGCCATCTCCCTGATCTTGCTGCTGCTGCGGCGCGGGTTGACCTTCCGTGACCGGCTGACGCTGACCGCTTCGCTGGGCCTGGATAAGCCGGGCGCGATTTTTCTGGTGCTGCGCCGCTCTTTTTGGGGCATTCTGATTATCGAAGCGGTGGGGGCGCTGCTGCTCTACCTCCACTGGCGAGCCAATGGTATCGTGGCCGAGGAGCGGGTGCTGCTCTTTGCCGTTTTTCACGCCGTTTCTGCTTTTTGTAATGCCGGTTTTGATCTCTTTGCCGGGCTGCCCGCCTATCCCGACGGTATCCCGGCCGACAACGTTTCGCTGCTGATCATGGGCACGCTGATCTTTATCGGCGGGCTGGGCATTCCGGTCCTCTCAGAGCTGCTCAACCTCAAAAAGATCCAGCAGCTCCATTACCACAAAGCGGCAAAGCTCAAGAAGAAAAACTTTGTGGCTTTTGTTTCTTCCTGGTTGACCGGCTGGCATTGGCCCCACTTTTCATTACATACACGCCTCACCCTACGGGTGGTGGTCCTGCTGGTGCTGGTGGGCTGGCTGGGCCTCTTTTTGCCAGAAATTCGGCCGGATGGGGTTCTGCACGGCTTGCCCACCAGCAACCAGTTGATGCGGTCGCTTTTCCAATCCCTGTCGGCGCGCACGGCCGGTTTCCCCGGCCTGTCTGATTTTGACATGCTGCAAAATGAGAGTCAACTGTTGATTATGACCCTGATGTTTATCGGCTGCGCCCCGGCCTCGATGGGAGGCGGCATTACGACGGGCACGTTTGGCGTGCTGCTGCTCAATTTACGCAGCTACGTGCTGGGGCTGCCGGAAGTGCGCTGGGGCCGGCGCACCATTGCCCCCGGCATTGTGCGCCGGGCCGGCGTGGTATTGACAATTAGCATTGGTCTGGTTATCTTTGCTACCTGGCTGATTTTGATGACCCATCGCCTGCCGCTGAATATGGTTCTGTTTGAGGTCATTTCGGCCTTTGCCACCTGCGGCCTGTCGCTGGGCATTACCGGCGAGCTGAATCTCTTTGGCCGCCTGGTTATCATTGTGTTGATGCTGTGGGGCCGGCTGGGGGCACTGACGCTGGTGATGGCCCTGGCGGCCAATGGTGAATCGAAAACAAATATACATTATCCACCGGAAAAGGTGTTAATATAGTAACCGTTTACTCCCTCTGGAGAAACCGAGTTTTTTGGCCCGTAAAATTGCCGATTCACTAGAGAAAAACTCGGTTTCTAGGCTGAACGCTTACTTAATATAAAAGAAATGGCTAATTTTTTACAACGAATGTGGCAACAACTCTGGCAGCAAATAAAAACGGCCGTTAGTAAAAATGGCACAGCGGGTAGTTTGGATACGGAGTCGCGGTATTCTCCACGCTCACAGCATGGGTTTGTGGTGATCGGTCTGGGCCGTTTCGGCAGCAGCGTGGCCGAGACGCTGGTGCGCGAAGGACATGACGTGCTGGCTATCGACGGCGACCCGGACCGGGTGCGCCATCTCAGCCACTCCCTACCCAACGTGGTGCAGCTAGACGCCACCGATGCCGACGCGCTGCAAGAGATCGGCATTGAAAACTTTGATACCGGGCTGGTTTCGATTGGCATGGATTTTGAGAGCAACCTGCTGGCCACCGTGCTGCTGCTACGCTTTGGCGTGCGGCGGGTGATTACCAAAGCCCGCACACGCACCCAAAAATCGATTCTGGAAGCGATAGGAGCCCATGAGGTGATTCTGCCTGAGCAGGAAGCGGGTGAGCATCTGGGCCGGCGGCTGGCTTTCCGGCATATTGTGGAGTACCTGGAAATATTCGGGGGGATCGGCGTGGTTGAAATTCAGGCCCCAGCCTCGTTGTGGAATCACAGCCTGGTTGAGTGCAATTTGCGCCAGCGGGCTAATCTAACGGTCATTGCCGTGCGCCGTGGCTCAGATGTGATCGTCAATCCGGCCGCTACCTTTCGTATTTTGGAAGGGGATATTCTGGTGGTGGTGGGCCAGATTGAAGATGCGGAGAGGTTGAGAGGGTGATTATCTGGGGCGGAGATCGCCGGCGATCTTCATGATACCGATGATAACCACCAGATATTCCAGCCGGCCTAACAACATGCCCACAATTTGTGTCCACAGCACAGAAACCGGCGCGTCTGCGGCCGTTACCCCAACGGACAGCCCAACAGTACTCACGGTGCTGGCCGCCTCAAACAAACTGTCTTGAAGTGAATAACCATTGGCGGCTATAACCAGGCTCAACAGTACAAAAGCAGCTAAATGCAGACAAACCAGTGAGCCTGCCTGCCGAATATCTTTATCGCTAAGAAAGTAATGGCGATCTGCCTGCCACAGATCAGGTTCGCGCACGGTGCCCGCCGGCCATAGCAGCCGCCGCACTTCCCATACGGCACTCTTCAGCAAAATATAAATGCGATATTGTTTGATGCCGCCGGCCGTTGAGCCACCTCCACCGCCAATAAGCATCAGCCCAATGAAAAGCAACCAGCCAACTGCCGGCCAGTTGGTGTAAGCAGCGGTTGAAAAGCCGGTTGTAGAGATGGCTGAAACGGTATCAAATAAAGCCACTCGCACCGCCTGTTCGGTGGTTGGGTAGAGGCCCAAAGTGACCAGCAGGAGCATTAAGGGCAGCCCAACCAACAGAAGCATCCCCATCAGACGAAACTCAGAATGATTCAAGGCTGCCCTGAACTTGCCCTGAACCAGGGCATAACTGGTTAAGAAATTGGTTGTCCCCAGCAGCATCAGAAAGATCACAAAAGCTTCAATAACAGGGTTGTTCCAATGGCCGATAGAGTCTACCTGGGTGGAAAAGCCGCCGGTCGAAAGAGCGGTAAAAGCATGATTGAGGGCATCAAACCAGTCCATCCCGGCCAGATATAAACCGAGTGTGCCTACCACCGCGTAGGCCAGGTAAAGGCGGATAACCAGATTGGCCGAGCGGCGCACGTGGGGTTCTAGCTGTTCGCCCCGCCCTTCAGCCCCGGTAAAGCCTTTGCCGGCCGGACCAAGCAGCAGGGCCAGCATAATAATGGCAAAGCCGGCCCCGCCCACAAACTGAATCAGGCTGCGATAGAGAAGGGTTAACGGTGAGGCTGTGGTTACATCAATGACCGAGAGGCCGGTTGTGGTCCAACCGCTGGTGGATTCAAATACCGCCTGGGTAATCGTCAACGACTCTACCAGTAGAAAAGGTATGGTTCCCACCACAATAGCCGGAAACCAGACCAGCACCACAATAACGGCCCCTTCTGCCAACGTAAGGCTGGCCGGGTTTGATGGGGCCAACCACCACCAGAGCAGAAATCCGGCCAGGGTTAACAGGCTGCCCGGCCCTATAAAGCCCCATACGGCCGTTACTTGATCGAGGTAGAAGAAAACGGCCGTTGCCGGCAGCATAATAATCAAACCGGTAATCAACCAGACAAAACCAGTATAACCCAGTATCAACCGGTACCGTTGGCGTAGATAGGCTGCCTGTCTCATTAGCCTGCGTCGGCCCCCGTCAGGTGATGTAAGACCTGGGCATGGTTATCCGGCTCGGTGATAATGAGCAGCCGGTCATACAAGGCCAATTGGGTGTCCCCATGGGGAATAATAACTTTTTCGTCGCGTATAACAGCGGCTACCAACGAATTGTCCGGCAGGGCAATCTGGCGCAGCGTTTTGCCGATGACCGGCGCTTGCCGCGTCAGCAAAATTTCAGTCACATTGACACGACCCTGGGCAATGGGCATCAGGTTAATGATGTCTTCGAAGCCGGCTTCTTCTTCTACCACCTGGGCGATAAGCTGGGCGGCTGATATGGTTGCTGAAACCCCCAACTGTTGGAAGATGTCAGCATTTTCAGGGTCGTTAATGAGGGCAATGGTACGAGGCACGCCATAAACCTCGCTGGCCAACTGGCAGGCCACCAGGTTGTCTTCATCACGCGCCAGCAGAGCGATGACAATATCAGCCTGCCGGGCCTGGGCCTCGGCCTGCACCTGCAAGCTGCACCCATCTCCCACAATCACCGTTGCTTTTAGCTGGCGTGATAGTTTGCGTGCCTCTGCGGCATCCTGGTTGATGAGCGTCAGGTAATATCCTTTTCCGGCAAACTGCCGGGCCAGGAAGTAGGTTGTTTTACCGCCGCCGATGATAATGACGTGCATCAAATCGGTTCCTTATTGGTAGGACTGTCTATGCGTTGCAAAAACGCTGTAGCCGATAGTTGGGTAGGGCTGATGACGGCTACGTTTAACCGGTGATAAATCTCTTCATAAGCCGGATCGTACACTCTGGCTATGACCATGGGTACCTGAAACAGGGTCTGAGCGACCTGGGCTACCATCAGGTTGACGGTGTCTTTGTCCGTTGTGGATAGCAGGAAGTTGGCTTTATCCAACTTGGCCTGGCGCAGCACGGCCAGCTCGGTTGCGTTGCCGTGAATGGTAAAGCCGCTAAATTCGGCCGTTAACTTGCCAAATGCCTTCTCGCTGCGGTCAACGACCACAACGCTGTGCCCCAGGCTGCTCAGGCGGCTGGCCAGGATGGCTCCCAGCCGGCCGCAGCCAATCACAACGATATAGTAAGCATCACGTATCATGGGATTATCCCCAGGTAAATGGCTCGTTGCGCCGGGTATGATCGGTAGAACGGCCGAGATTTTCGCGGGCCGGTCGGTACGTTTGATCCAGGTCTAGGGCCACCCGGAAATTTTTCTGGGCAATCAGCTTTTCGCCCATCAATTCATGCAGGATTCCCAACACGTTGAACGCTTCTGATCGGGTTGGATCCTGACCAATGGCCTTCCTGGCATATTCAACTGCCTGGTCAAGTTGGCGCGTGCCGGCCAGGTGGCGGGCCAGGAATAACAGTTCGTCATAGCTCATACCGGCAGCCGAAGTCGCCAGGTGCCGGCGCTCAAAGATATTGGTCACTAACTCACGTATTTCCTGGGGCGTAAACGGTTTTTGCAAGAAGTCGGTGGCCCCCAGTTTCATTGCTTCTACGGCGTTGTCTACGGTGCCATGAGCGGTAATCATGGCCGTGGGCAGGTGCGGTTGTTCGCGAGCAATGTGGCGCAGCAGTTGCAGGCCGTCCATGCCCGGCATTTTTAGATCGAGCAAGGCCAGATCATAATGCCTCTTATCCAGCATGTTGATGGCTTCTTCGCCGTTTACGGCCGTATCCACCTCATACCCCATCGCTATCAACGTATGACTAACCGTTAGCCGGATATTTTTCTCGTCATCAACGACTAATAGTGTTCCTTTAGACGTACTCATTCTTTATTTCCTTCGCCGGCAGCCGGCAATGTAAACGTAAAAGTGCTGCCCTCCCCCGGTGTCGATTCTACCCAGATAGTGCCCTGGTGGGCCTTCACAATTTCCTTGCTAATGGCCAGGCCCAGGCCGGTGCCGCCGGGCGTTTGTCCATCGGCCACCTGGACAAACTTGTCGAAAATTCTGGACTGGTATTCCCAAGGTATGCCCGTGCCGTTGTCTTCGACCGATACGTACACCACTGCCCCATGACGGCGGGCCGTCACTTTGACATAACCACCTTCGGCCGTGTAACGCAGCGCGTTGGCTATCAGATTGGTTAAAACCCAGATAATTTTGTTGGGATCGGCCTCAACCAGAATGGTTGGCTCTTCCCCCTCCCAGGTCAGCTTAATTTCTTTTTCCCTGGCCTGGCTTAACAATAAATCAACGGCTCGTTCAATTAAAAGTGAAATGTCTAATACTTCCGGTTCCAGGGGCAGGCGGCCAGATTCAATTTTGGACAGGTCCAGCAAATCGTTGACCAACGCTTTCAGGCGTTTGGCTTCTTCCTGAGCCGCAGTTACCAACTCTTGTTCAGACGATGAGAGCCGTTCCCAGGCCTGTTCGCCCAGCAAATTGACGCTCATGGCCAGGCCGGTCAACGGCGTACGCAGCTCGTGGGAAGCGGTCATGATAAACTCGCTTTTTAAGCGGTCTA
>JAWOIM010000076.1:0-3026 GCA_046484685.1 Chloroflexota bacterium
CGCGGCGCAGTCAGCGTGATATGCCAACCCGTTTCCAGGGCTGGCCAGCCTGGCTGGCCATTAGCACGCTAATTGTCGTTGCTTTCCTCTACACGACACCCTGGGACAATTATTTAGTGGCCACCGGTGTCTGGTGGTATGATCCGGCGCTGGTAACCGGCATTGTGTGGGGCTGGGTTCCTATTGAGGAATATACCTTTTTTGTGGTGCAAACGTTGTTGGGAGGATTGTGGCTGCTGTGTATGTTTCGTTATTGGCCCCCAGCCTCCGCTTATTCTCCGCTTAATGGACGATGGCGGGTGGGAGCAACGGCCGTTATTCTTCTCATCTGGTTAGGGTCTGTTGTTTTGCTCGTGAGCGGCTGGCAGCCGGGCACCTACCTGGGGCTGGAACTGATCTGGGCACTGCCCCCTATTGCCGTTCAACTGGCTTTTGGGGCCGACATTCTCTGGCGCTACCGGCGCTACGTTCTTTCTTCAATTGTTATTCTGTCGCTTTATCTGAGTGCGACCGATGCCCTGGCTATTTCTAGCGGAACCTGGACCATTGATCCCCAGCAGTCTTTGGGTATTTACCTGGGGGGGATCTTACCCGTTGAAGAGTTCATTTTCTTTTTGTTGACCAACATTCTGGTTATTTGCGGCATTACCCTGCTGCTGGCCCAGGAAAGCCACGAGCGTTTTGATGCCTTCTGGCAGGCACGAGTCTCTACCTTACCCAATCCCCTCCGCCGCGCTGATTAACTACAGTTTGGCCAGGGTAACGGATTCTTCTTGGCCTTTTTTATTTCTTGTTTCCTCTACGGCAGCCGGTAGTTCCATTCCAGAATTTCCAGCATAATATAGTCGGCCATGGCCCACAGGCCAAAGCAGGCAATAGAAATTAGCACAATGGCCAGAGCGATGGCCAGTAAGATACAGCCCTGGCCGCAGCCCGTGGTACGCCCGGCGGGAGTGGTACGCCCTACGGGAGTAGAACGCCCTATAGGCGTGGAACGACTGTTGGCTGCCCGGCCGGCTGCTGAAGTTTCCGGGTTGGGTGTAGGTTGACCGGTGGCGGAAGGAGCGGAAACGGCCGTTTCTCGCTGTCGTGGTGGGGCAACGGTTCTTTCTGGCTGCTGCTCGATGATAGTCGGCCGTTCTCGGCCGGCGGTAGGGGCTACCTCGCCGGCACCGCCACAGCCATAGGCCGTACAGCGATTGCCGTTGGCCTGCCAGCAGTGGCGATGGTGGCGTGTTCCATCCTGAGGACAAACAATTAGCTCCTCCCCAGGTGAAAACAACTCTTTGCACAAGGCACACTCTTCCCCCAGAAAAGGAGATTGTTTGTCAATGAGGATGGGTTGGATCACAGTGTTCAGTGTTCAGTAAACAGTAAGAAGTGGAACATGTGGAGTAAACGTGCCGGCCCTTTCGTAATTCATAATTCATAATTCGTAATTTATTAGTCGATCCGTATCTGGTCGAGGAGCCACTGCCACAGACGGCGGAAGAGACCGGGGCGGCGCATACGCTCAACCTGGCGGCGCTGTTCATCTTTGAGTCGTTTGGTACTGCGGCTGGGCAAACGGCCGTTTAACGGATGGGTCAAATCCTGGTAATCAATCTTTAGCACCGGCAGTGTCTCTTGCCCATAGAAAATATATTCATCATGGGTACAGCCCAAAATGGCACATTTGCCGCCGCTTTGTTCCCAGCAGGCATGGTGGTAGAGGGTGTGACATTTGGTACAGGACACGGGGCGCAGCGCTACCTCCGTGGCGTGTCGTTCTACCGGGCTGGCACAAATGGGACAGTGGAGACTCAACTGATTGGCCTCACGAATGTCCTCATCGGTTATGCTGATGGGCGGCTGTTCTTGTTCCATTACAATCCAAAAAACCAAAAAATTAACGCAAACTTGTGCTGAGCGCAGCCGAAGTAGGCGCAAAATAGACAAAGACTATACTATCTTACCAGATTTCAGCCCAGGCCGGCCACTGAAACTCTAACCGGCTTACCCGTGCCCGCTGCCGATCCCAGCCAAAAAAGCCGGCCGACCGGGCGCGTGGGTCCAGCACCAGGGCCACATGCCATATCTGGGTGAAAAAATTCTGATGAATAAAAAGGTCCATTCCCGACAAAAAGATACCAAAGCCGGGATGGGTATGATACCAGCCAACCATCATGCTGGTTTCATCCGGGTAGCGTTCATACAGTTGGTCATTCATATAGCGCCAGCTTTCTGGTGTATAGGTGACGCTGGCCCCCTGCATCACGGTATGTTTGGCGATAATCGTATCGCTGATGTGGACCCGGTAACGGCCGTCCGGCTGCTTTTCCGGACGAGGACCGACCAACACGCCGGCTACCTCGCGCGTCGGGCTGCTGAGGGCGTGGGCCTGGGCAGCCCGCAGGGCCGGTTCTTCAATGAAAACATCCACCGCTGCCCAGGTAAAATCGTGTAACGGCCGTTTTTGCCCGGCAATACGTCCCGGCTGGGGCCCCAAGACCGGTATGGCCAGCGCTGTTTCATCCGGGTCCGCTTCTTTCTCTTCATAAACCGGCTCAGAAGGGGAGACGATGACTTGCGGATCGTCGTCATTGTCACGCTCATCGCTGACCGTATCTTCTGCGACCAGTTCAATTTCGGTTATGAGCGCGGGACTGTCACTGTCAGAGGCGGCCGTTTCCTTTGTTTCTTCCGTTTCTTCTGGCTCATCTTCGACCCTCTCATCGGGTGTAGCCTCCGGTTCTGCTTCTGGCTCAACCTCTGGCTCACCCACCACCTCCGTCGCTGCTTCCCTATCAACAGCGGCCGTTTCTGAAGCCGGGGCGGGTGGCAAAACCAACGCATAACGCAGCCAGTCGGCGGGTGAGCTGTCACCGGTATCGTCGGCCAGTGTGATGCTCAGCTCGACCTGTTCGTCTGCGGCCAATTGGCCCAGCGTAATGGCCTCATAGGCGTCCCATACGCCCGCTTCCCACGCCTCGGCATAAGCCCTCAGTTGAGCCAGCGTACAATCTTGCACCAACTGGGCCTGGCCC
>JAWOIM010000231.1:0-4810 GCA_046484685.1 Chloroflexota bacterium
GGCTGGGCGCCGTGCATCAACGGGTTTTCGCCGTTGGGGGTCTTGGCGACCTCGAGCTTGCCGTCGCGAATGGCGAGCCAGCACCATGTGGAGACGCGCTGGCAGGTAGCCACAGACAGCGCCTTTAGCCACCTGCTGGCCGATGTGGTCTGGGCGTCGGCCGTTTCCCATACCAGCTATACCTTCGACCAGCCTTATCCCCAGCTTTACTGGCGCGTTCTGCTTACGCCCCACCCGCTTACCGGCCTGACGGACCCCATTGCCAGCCCCGTTTACCCCTTTGGCCTGGACCAGACGCCGCCGCAGTCGGCCGTGAATACGATATACGCGCTGCCCAACAGCAGCTATATCGTCACCTGGAGCGGCCAGGATAATTTGTCGGGCGTGGCCGCCTATCATATCGACTATCAGCCGCTGGGCGCCGTTGAATGGACGCGCTGGCTGACGGCCGACGGTCGCACGTCGGCTTCGTTCATCCCCCCCCAGCCTACTCTGCATTATGCCTTCCGCAGTCAGGCCATTGACCACGCCGGCAACATCGAGCCGCCCCATTCCCAGCCCGACATCACCACCGAACAGGCAATCTTGCTGCCTCATGTTATAATGTTACCTATCGTTCAAAAATGAAGGTCGAGTTACGAATGACGAAATGAGCATTTCATAATTCGTAATTCATAATTCGTAATTCGTAATTGACTATAAGGAGGTTTCATCAAGCATGGTACATGAGGTAGATGTGTTGATTGTTGGTTCCGGTCCTTCGGGTACATCGACAGCCCTGCATTTGGTGCAGCAAGATCCGGCCTGGGCCGGCCGTATGGTGGTGGTCGATAAGGCCGTTCATCCCCGTGAGAAGTTGTGCGGCGGTGGATTGACCCATATCGGTTATAACGTGTTGTCTAATTTGGGGCTGCGCTTTGAACCCCACAGCGTCAAGATTAAGGAGATACGGCTTGTTTACCAGGACAAACAGTATTCGTTCTACGGCGACCCTGTGCTGAATATTGTGCGGCGGGATGAGTTTGATCATTGGTTGGTGCAGCAGGCGGAGGCCAGAGGCGTGGAAGTGCGGCAGGGAGAAGGAGTTACGGCCATTACGCCCCACGACGATTACGTTGAAGTTGTCACCGATAAGGCTACCTTTCAGGCCAAGGTGCTGGTGGGCGCCGACGGCTCGCGCAGCTTTGTGCGCCAGGCGTTGAAATGGGACGACGAGTCGCGGGTGGCCCGACTAATAGAAGTGTTAACACCGGAAGATGCCCGAACCCAGCCGGAGTTTCGGGACAAGGTGGCCGTTTTTGATTTTACGGCCATGACCGATGGTTTGCAGGGCTATTATTGGGATTTCCCCAGTTTTGTGCAGGGGCAGCCCTTTATGAACCGGGGTCTCTTTGACAGCCGCGCCCGGCCGGAACGGCCGAAAGCCAAACTGAAGGAAGAGTTAGCCGATTTTCTGGCCGTGCGCGACCGGGATCTGAATGATTACAAGCTCAAAGGGCATCCGATTCGCTGGTGGGATGAAAACGGCCGTTTTGCCATCGATCGCGTTATTCTGGTCGGAGATGCAGCCGGGGCCGATCCCCTGTTTGGGGAAGGCATTTCTTTTGCCCTGGCCTATGGCGAAGTAGGGGCCGCCGCTATTAGCGATGCCTTTGCCCGGCAGGAGTTTAGTTTTGCCACCTACCAAGACCAACTGCTGGAACGCTATCTGTTCCGCCATCTCAACTTTCGTACCAAACTGGCTCGCTATGCCTACACCGTCAAATCGCCCCGCTATGTGCGGGCAGGTTGGCAGGTCGCCCGCTGGCTCATCAAATGGACCCGCTGGGGCAGCCCTGGCCACAATCCGACCAAACCACCAAGCCCGGTGCAGCAGTTAATGGTTAACCGTTAATCGTTGGTTGTTGAAAAACGGCCGTAAAGCCACCAAAATTCATCTTGTGGATAGGCTGGCTCCAGGCCCTCTGTCCAGACAAACTCCCCGTCTTGCCACTGACCACGCTGCCGTTGGTCCAGGCTTTCAAGTCGCTGTGGCACTTGTTTGTCCAGTTGGTAAGGAGGCGTTTGCAGCGTTTCAGTCAGGGCGGCCAACATGGCGCGGGCTTCCACGGCTGTGGCGTACCGCTGCTGGTGGGCTTTCATCTGGCGCGGGCTGCTTTCCCAATCCCGGTCCCGTAGATATTCCTGCCACTGGCGCAGACGGGACTCAATTTCATGGTGGGCTTTTTTCTCAAAAGCAACCACGCGCTCGGCTAAAATTCCGTTGACCTGCTGCGCGGCAGCCAGAAAACGCTCTTGCTCAGCGGCCGTCAACTTGTCTTTCAGGGCGTCCAGCCGGTACTGGCGCATCAGAAAGCCGCCCAGCGTCAGGGCCGGTATGCCCGGCCCCATATTCCAGAAAAGGCTGTCGCTGTCCAGGTAGGCATCCATTTTTTCGGCCATGGTCTCGATAACCTCCAGGTCATGGCGCAATTTTTTTTGTAGGTCCGACATAGCTTTTTCTCCTATAAATATGTGTCTAGTGCATAGTGCGTAAGAGCTTTTGCTACGCATTACGCATTACGCACTATTTTACTCAAATCAAGTATAATGAACGCAGGGCAAACCGTAAAGGAAAAGGATAGAGTCATGGCACAAATACAACATTCGGTGCGGCGGGCGGCAATTTTAAAGCTGGCTGCGGCCGCATATGAAATGCAGCTTGAGGTGATGAACGGGGAGATTCGTCAGGATGAAAACGGCCGTTGGTTTATTGGCGACCATGACCTGCAAAGCTGGCTAGAACAACAGCGCGGTCAGGAAGTGGTTTTTGTGTTGGGCAATCTGCACGATGAGCGGCCGGTAGAAACCCGCACCTGTCGTACCTGCGGCCGTGACTACACCGAGTTGGAATGTCCCCACTGCCGGGCCAACCGCCTCCGCCTGCGCGGCCGATAAAAAAAGCCCAACTGTGCAGTTGGGCTTTTTGTATTCATAAACGATTTAGAAAATCGTTTTACAGGTTAGCGATTGAGCAAGAAGGCGATTATATCAGCCATATCCTGCGGATTGTCGCCCATTTGTGCGCCAAAGTTGCTCGGCATGACATTGGAACAAGGTCCGTTTGGACAATCCGGTACAATAAAGACGCCGGGGTAGAGAATCGACTCATACGTATATTGCAGCGCGTCTTGACCCTCTACACGGGTGTCGGCAACGTCGGGCAGTTCGCCCAGCCAGGGACCCAGTGAAGCCGTGGCCGGATCATCTATAGCGCCGTGACAACTGTTACAGGCATACGTTCCACTATACAGTTCAGCCCCGCGCTCCGGGTCGCCCTCTTCGATTTCTTCTAAAGCCAGAAACTCTTCAGCCAGTTCGGGCCAGTCGTAGACAAATTCCGGTTCGGCGCAAAGTTCTTCGCTTTCCCAGTTGAGGACAAACCGGGTCACGTCTTCAACCTGGTCATCCCGCATGGGGCCACCATACCGTTCCGACCAGGTGGGCATGATCTGGCCCCGACCGGCGGCAATTGTCACCTTAATAAAGTCATACTTGGTCCCTTCCCAGCCCATCGTTTCCATCCGGGTGGAGGTGTCGCCACAGAGCAGGGGGCCGTGATTCAAGGGAATTCCCTCGCAGGTAATCGGATTGCCGGCGGCATCGGTACAAGTTTGGGTTCGCCCTTCATCACCATGGCAGGTAGCACACTGATCTTTATAAATTTTGGCCCCCACCTCAATTTGCCGCCCTTCGCGTATTTCGGTGTATTGACCCATACGGGCCGGTTCGCGCAGGGCAGCAAACCCCATAATGATCATGGTCAGCATAAAAGCGATGGTGCCGATAATAATTTTTACTTGCATATGTAACGCTTCCTCTTAGTTCAGAAACCTGGTTTCTCCAATGCAGTTAACAATCTTTATTGATGTAACGACATTCCTCTTCATAGCCGGACGTTGCATGACGGTACTTGATCCAGGTTTCATCAACCAGCAGTTCGTCAGAATCGTCCGGATTAACGACCTGGAAGTACAGCTTTAGTTCTGCCAGGCCCGGTTGAATCTCAGTAATACGCAGTTCTGCATAAGGATCAACCATCACCGAGTCCTTGAACCAGTTGCCATAGCGCTTTTGACCACTCTCCAACGTTTGCACCTCACATTTTTCAAATCGTGATGTATCGTCGGTGATAGTACAGCTATACAGGTGCATCAGATCTTCAAACTCTTGTAGAGCAGCCGTCATATAAGGATTGCCGGGAATAGTTTGCGCCGGTAGATAGGTCCCCGGCACCATAAATTCATACGGAACCCCCAGCATTTTACTGGGTCCTTCCTGGGGCAGCAGCTTGGCCGCTACTTCTTGCTCGGCCGAACTTTCCACGCGGTATTCGGGTGACCCCATCCAGTTAGAGACCAGCATAAAGGCAATAAACAACATGGACACACTAAGGCCCACGCGCCGGTCGGCATAGCGACGGCTTTTGCCTACTTCAAAGTAAGGCATTACCAGGAAGGCTACCAGGAGCAGGGGAATAAAACCAACCACAATGGGGGCCGGGGCTAATTTCAGCCAGCCCTGTGACCAGGAGAGATACCAGGGCGCCACCACGTGCAGCGGCGTCACCACCGGGTCGGCGTGATGCTCCAGCGGAGCGTCCCAAAACCAGAGCGAACCGGCTACCAGGAAGAGGGTAATCAAGGCTGTCCACATCAATTCGCTGGTTAAAATGTCGGGGATGAAGTAGGTACGTTCGTCACGGGGCACGCGCTTGGCCGTATCTTCACCAATTTCTTCACGACCGGGGGGGAGGGAGAGGCCGTGGAGA
>JAWOIM010000313.1:0-5717 GCA_046484685.1 Chloroflexota bacterium
AGAAAAGATAGGGAGCGCCGGTAAATGCGGCTGCCGTCGGAATAGGCGGTGGTAATGGGGTGCAAATCGGCATCAACCGTCAAGGGTTGTGAGAGTTCACGCAAACGGCCGTTTACCAGCACGGCCACAATTTGCCCTTCGGTTGCTAAGTCGGCTGCCTGAATAAAGGCCTCCAACGGCGTGCCACCGGGGCCTTCAAAGGCACGCCCGTCGGCAAAACGGGCCTGAACACTGTCACGGATGGAAGCGGGGGTGATGGGACAATCTTTTTTAGTCATGGCTGTTTCTTCATTCTGGTTTGACAACGATCAAGGTCACTATTTGCTCGTTAATCGTTTGTCGTTAATTGTTACTGGTTAAATAGGTATCGATAAGGGTAATGCTGGCGGAAACGGCCGTTTGCAAACTGGCCTCTACCTGATCGACGGGGACTTTTTTAAACAGATGAGCAGCCATCCAGTCGGCGTCTTGCAGGTTTTGGGCCAGGTGGTCGGGGGAGAGACCAAGGCGGGCAGCGTAAACGGCCGTTGTCTGGGATGTGGCTCCGGGCACAAGCTGGTCTACCAGCATATCGCGCCAGCGGCGCAGATCGGCATCAGAGACAAAGGGCAGCCAGTTATCGGGCGTGGCCTGGGCCAATGTTTCTCCGGCCGAGGCAGGCAGCGCCGCCAGCGCTTTGGCGTCCAGGTAAGCCAGCAGCACAAAGTGAGCCAGCCGTCGCTGAGGCAAATCGACAAATAACTCGGACCGGAAAAAGAAGGGAGCGGCCACCTCATGCCACCAGATCAAGTCTAGCAGCAGATGAGCACGGTAACCGGCGACAAATAAAGCCTGCTCTGGCGCTATCTCCTCTGACCGGCCCAATACGGGATGACGAATCAATATCTCATCATAAGCCGGCCGATCACCGGGCTGAGGCATATGATAAAAGTGAGTCACCTCACGAGCCATCCCGTTCAAATTTTGTACATCGGGGGCCACATTGCCCAAATAAAAGGCCGGCCAGGCCCGCACCAGAGAATCTGCCAGATGATGATAAAGAGACTGTTGGTGTGAAACGGCCGTTTGTATTTGTTCGGCCGTGTGCAAGTGCATAAATGGTGTAGGCATGTCGGTATACAGTATTCAGTATGCAGTATTCAGTATTCAGTGTTTAGTATTCAGTTTGCTCGTTACTGATTACTGGCTACTGGCTACTGATTACTGGTTGTTATCGGTGCCACGAGGGGCAGTAAGAGGGGGCAAACCAGCGTGTACTGGCCCGTCCGCGCAGGCGGCTCAAGCTGGGCAGGCAGGCCAACAGCACCCGGGGATTGCTGCCGCCAATCTTCTCCTGCGCTTCGCCCAACCGGGCTTGAAGCTCCGGTTCCAGCCAGTTGGCGTCAGTTAGTTGAGGCATGTCCCTGGCCAAGGGCACAATTAAGGCCACCGGTACGGCATACGCCTCAATGTGAAAAACACGCCCCATCTCATCTACATAGTTAAAGAGCGTATGGTGACCATAGGTACGCAGACCCGAAACAGGCTGCGACCCCAGCACCAATAATTGTTGGTTGGGCACATGGCCGCGACGAATCTCTATAGCCAGCGTCCACCGAGAAGCAATGTCAGGCGATAAACCAGTGCGTACCACCACGGCCCGGGCGTAATAATCGAGCACGCTGGCCGCATATTGGCGCGGCACCCGGCTGTCGACATATTCCCAACCACCGCTGTAGGCAGCCAGCGCGGCAAAGGGATCCCCTCCGGCCTGGCGCATAATTTCAGACAAAATGGCCACGCCCCAGCGCAGGTTAATACCGGGATTAAGCAGCTCGTCGGGCTGCGGCCGCCACTCGAGACCGGGGCCGCTGGGCATGACGCCCATCAACCCCACTGCGCCGGCCTGGCTGATGGCCTGGTAATCGCCGTTGGACTCTTCGCGAATAACGGCCGCTATCAGGTCCGGGTCCAGGCCATAGGTGCGAGATAAGGCTTGAATCTGGTTATCCCACTGGCGAATGTTTGGGCCCCAAACGGGGGAAAGTATGGGAGAGCTGTTATGCACTCGTTTGAGACCGGTGCTGGCCTGGGCAGGCGGAACGAAAACGGCCGTGTTGAACATGATTGACAACAGCAGCAGGCAAAAGGCCGTATAAAAATAGCGACGTACACGTTGAGTTGCCCAACAAAAAAACAGCATAACAGGCTTCCTTCAGCCACCCGTTCAATCTATCAAGTGAACGACAGATTGTAACATTGATAGGAGTAACAGGCACGCACTAAAAGCAAGAAGAGTATAGCAAGGAATCGTGGGGCACAGACCTGACAGGTTGGCAAGTGTTCCTTGCACCAAACCTGTCAGGTCTCCCACAAAACGCTGCCATACTCAAGCAAGAAGGAAGCGGCAAGAAGGACGAGTCGTTCACCCCTTTACCTAGAACCCCGGATCGGACGGTTGCACCAGCAAGCTAAAGTCAAACTGACCGGTCTGGAGTGGAAGCTGCCACCAACTGACGCGGGCGGCACGCAACGGCCGTTTTATCTCTGGGGGGGCGTGAGGCAGCCGGACCGGCTGCCCAGTCTGATCTGTAGGCAGTAAGATGGCGCTGACCAGGCGTCCCGCTGTGAGCGGCTCGGCTGCTTGTCGGTAGACATAACAAGGCAGCCTGGCGTATAATTCCAACGCTCGCAGAAAAACCTGGGTCTTACTGCCGTCCAGATCATAGCCAAACAGCTCCGCCCGGGGAAACTGCTCTCCATACTCCCGCACCCACTGGTATAGGGCCAACCCACGAATTTCTCCTCCCCAATCATCCAGGGCCAGGGCCGGAAAAACAGGCTGCTCCGGCCCGCGAATCACAAAGGCAAACCGTAAATAGAGAGAATCGGCCGTGGGTGTGGCCGTCTGGGTATCCTGAAGCAGGACGGCCGTCTCTGTGCCCTCCGTTAGCAGACTGCCATAAATATGTTGTGTAATCGGTTTCATACCACGCCTCAATGTACCAAATCAGGCCCCTCACTCAAAAATTAGCTCAATTTAAACCTGATTTTTACTCATTTTCCACGCTCAATGCACACCTGGCAAGATGAATTGCAACATTTTTAGGCTACAATCATATGTAATATAGCGTGTATACCGTCACCATTGCTGTCAACTTAAGACCTGACAGGTTTTCCGAATAGCTATTGTCAATCAAGAGCGCTTGCCTAAACCTGTCAGGTCTATACCTTAAGTTGACACGTATGATACCATCACACATTAAAAGGCAGTCATTTATGAAAGCAGTTGTTTTTGACAAGCACGGTTCACTAGACAATGTCATGTATACCGATATTCCCCGGCCCGACATTAAGCCCGATGAGGTGCTGCTGGCGGTCAAAGCTGCCGCGCTGAATCGGCTTGATTTATGGGTGCTGGCCGGCTGGCCGGGTTTGAACCTAAAGCTGCCCCACGTCATGGGCAGCGATGGGGCCGGGGTGATAGCGGCCGTTGGGGAGCAGGTCACCGGGTTTGCCGTAGGCGACCGGGTAGCCGTAAACCCCACGCTGAGCTGCGGTCACTGCCACTTTTGCCAAACGGGCCGAGACAATATGTGCGACTCGTTCGCCATTTTAGGAGAACATGCAGCCGGCTTTCTGGCAGAGTATACGGCCGTTCCTGCCCGCAATCTCCTTCCCTTACCCGACCACGTAACCTTTGTCCAGGCGGCAGCCGCCTCGCTGGTATTTGTTACCGCCTGGCATTCTCTCATCAAACGAGGTCGCCTGCAAGCGGGTGAATCGGTGCTGGTGGTGGGGGCCGGGGGTGGGGTCAATACGGCCGCTATTCAGATTGCCAAGCTGGCCGGGGCCGCTCCCATTTATGTAGTTGGTTCCACTGAGGCAAAGCTGACCCAGGCCCAGGCATTAGGGGCCGATCTGCTTATTAATCGCCGGGCCACCGAGTGGGGCAAAGCAGTTTACCAGGCCACCGAGCGGCAGGGGGTTGATGTGGTGGTCGACAACGTTGGTGCGGCCACTTATCACACCTCGCTGCGCGCCCTGCGTAAAGGGGGCCGTTTATTGACGGTAGGTAACACCAGCGGGGCCGGCTTGGAAATAGATAACCGTCTTGTCTTTGGTAAACATCTCAGCATCATTGGCAGCACCATGGGACCAATGGCTGATTATAAGGAGGTGATGACCCTACTATTTAACGGCCGTTTACAACCGGTTATCGATTCAGTTCGCCCCCTGGCCGCCGGCTTAGAGGCGTTACAACAGATGTCACAAAACAAGATGACCGGCAAACTGGTCCTGGAACCGTAATCGGTGACCGGTGACCGGTGCTCGGTGACCGGTAATCGGTAATCCGTGACCGGTGATCGGTGATCGGTGATCGGTAATGAGTAGACTGAATCCTGATTACGGATTACGGAATACGGAATACGGATCACACCCTATACACACTACCGCCAGCAGTGCGCAGCCGATAGTGCCCAAGCTATCCAACCCATCTTAACAACCAGCAGTATCGTAACCATGTATAGGACAACAACATGCACCCACAACTTAATACGCTCATTCGCGTTTTGTTTTACACCAGTCTGCTCAGTGGCCTGCTCTGGCTGACAGCCTGCCAGAGTCCCTCAGCCCCAGAAACGCTGCCCGAAATTCGCATTGGTCTGTTAGCACCGCTTAGTGGCCCATCGGCTGAGTCGGCCGGCCGCTCCACACTTAACGCGGCTCGCCTGGCCGTATCTGAAATCAACGAAGCCGGTGGCCTCCTTGTAGGCGAGCAGCGATATTACGTAGTATTGGTAGAAAGCGATGATGGCGGCACGGCCGAAACGGCCGTTCAGGCCGCCCAGCGTTTGATCAACCAGGAAAACATCGTCGCCCTGATAGGACCCCCCTTTAGCTCCACCGCCGAAGCCGTGGCCGCCCTGGCCAACGAATCCAGAATTCCCCTCATTACACCTACAGCCACCAACCCTGGCATTACGCCCAACCGGCCCTATATCTTTCGGGCCACCTTTGATGACAACTTCCAGTCTGTGGCCCTGGCCAGTTTCATCCGGACCAAGCTGGAATACAACCGTGTGGCCATTTTATATGATATATCCAACAACTACAGCCGCGAATTGGCCGAAACATTCCAGCAGGCCTTTAGCGAACGTGGTGGTGATGTGGTAGCTGTGGAAACCTATACGGCCGATACCAACACCACCTTCAGCAGCCAGATTCAAGCTATCGCTGCCGGTCAGCCCCAGGCCATTTTTCTGCCTAACTTCACCAATGATGTGCTGCAGCAGGGCAACGAAATTGAGGAACTTGGTCTGGATGTCACCCTTATTGGTGGAGATTCCTGGCAAGGGGAACGGCTCAGCGCCCAGGGAAACTTTGTTGGGGCCTTCTTTAGCGGCAATTACTGTCGTGACCTCACCAATGAGCGCATCCGCCGCTTTGTGGAAAAATATGAGCGCAGTTATGACACAACGCCAGATGGCCTGGCTGCCCTTACCTATGACTCTTTTCACCTTCTGTTTGCCGCTATAGTGGACCAAAACAAGTTTGAGGCAGACACAATCCTAAATGGGCTATATAATATTGTTTATGAAGGGGTTACCGGCACAATCAAATTTGACACAAACGGGAATCCTGACAACAAAGCTGTAGCTATCTGGATAATTGAAGAAAGCGAACGACGTTGTTACACAGTGATAGCACCTAACGACTAACGCCCTGGTTGAAAT
>JAWOIM010000349.1:0-3265 GCA_046484685.1 Chloroflexota bacterium
TACCAATAATGGGGGTGATCCGGATACATCTGATCGCGCCTTCCAGATAGGGCGAGATGGCTCAACCCAAATCTCGGCCGGTATTGGCAGCAACTCAGACGGCCTTACCTGGAATCCTGGGTATACCAGTGATAATTGGGCCGCTGCCGTGGGTGAAGCAGCCGGCCAGCAGTGGGTAGTAGAAATAGAAATCAATGCTGCAGCTGAGATGGGCGCCCTCAGCAATCTGTTTGGCATGATGATCCAGGTCTTGTATACGGGCGAAACGGCTGTTTGGCCGGAAGGGGCCAGCACCAGTAGTGCCAACACCTGGCAAGATGTGCAGAATGTGGCTTGTGAATGAATTTAGAGAATTCGGACTCTTACGCCTTGCTGCTATTCTCTGGTGTAAAAAGCCTGCTGCTTATGTTATCTAATTATGAAAAGTAACAGCGATACCCTTATTGGCCACGTGCTAGACGGTAAATATAGGATCATCAAGCGTCTGGGACGGGGTGGCATGGCTGAAGTGTACCTGGCCGAACAGGAGAGCCTGGGCCGGCCGGTGGCCATTAAGTTGATGCATGCCTTTCTCCTGGCTGACGAGGATTTTCTCAATCGTTTTAAGCGGGAAGCCAGGGCTATGGCCGCTTTGAATCACCCTTATATTGCCAGTGTTTATGACTTCGATACATATGGTCAGGATAGTTATTATCTGGTGATGGAATATATTGACGGGGGGACGCTGAAAGCTGAGTTAGAGCAGTTGGCAGCCAATGATGAGCATATGCCTTTGGAGCGTGTGGTGGAGTTGACTACCCAACTGGCTGATGCCCTTGCCTATGCCCACGGGCGCGGTATGGTCCACCGGGATATCAAGCCGGGAAATATCATGTTGGATGAGGAAATCGGCAAGGCGATTCTAACGGATTTTGGCATTGTCAAAATGTTGGGGGGACAAACGGCCGCTTATACCATGACCGGTGCTTTAATTGGCACGCCAGCTTATATGTCGCCAGAACAGGCGTTGGGTAAGCCGGGCGATGCACGGGTCGATATTTATTCATTAGGTGTGCTGCTGTTTCAGATGATTACGGGTGAACTGCCTTTTGCCGCCGACACGCCGCTGGCTGTGGTTATGAAGCACGTTAACGATCCTGCCCCCATGCCGGTTGATTTTAATCCCGATGTTTCCCCTGATTTGCAGGAAGTTGTCCTCAAGGCGCTGGCCAAAGCGCCAGAAGAACGCTTTCAGTCGGCGGCTGAGATGGCAACAGCGCTGCGGGCTGTTGATTTAGCGTCGAGGCAGGAAACGGCCGTTCTACCCATCACCATCCCCCCCCCGACTGTATCGCCAGCTCCCCTTGGGGAGACCCAAACTGCGGCCTCGGCCGAGTTAACCAGGGCCATCATGCCGGCGGCTGAGGCCGCGGCAGAAGATGCAGCCGTGGCCACAGCGGCGTTATCCCAGGCTGCTGCCCCCCCCGCTCCCGCGTTTGCCCAAACGCCTGTAGCCCCGGTCTCGACGTCACGCCCCATATGGCTCTATGGTCTCGGTTTGCTGCTGCTGTTATTGCTGATAGGTGGGGGAGTAGGGGCGACTCTGGGTTGGTTTGGCGGTGCCGGGGCTGATGGTGAGGAATTGCTGCCTGTCGCTCTGCTTGTTGATGAAGATAATTCAGCTTCAGCCACGCCCACACCTGGTCAAACGGCGGCAGAAACGGCCGTGTCCCCAGAGACACTTGCTGAAGCAGCCGGTATCGCTACTCCACAACCTACAGAAGAAACCACATCTACCCCTACTTTGACGCCCACGGCTACGCCTACCCTTATGCCTACACCCGATCGCACCGCCGAATTTTTAGCAACCTGTACCCATGAAGCCGAACTGGTCAACCATTATACCTATAACAGCCCTAACTTTCGTGCCGCCTGGGCCGGGGAGAATTTCGCCATGAACTGGGTGCTGGGCAACAGCGGCACCTGTCCCTGGCCGGCCGACGGACGCTGGGTTTATCTATCTGGCGAACAATTTAGTTATGAGGATGAGGGCTTGGTTTTAGGGGAAATCGTTGCTGCGGGGGCAGAAATTGAACTGCGGACCGACTTCCGCGCGCCGGCTGTACCGCGTCAATACCAGAGCGTGTGGCAGCTTGTGGATGGCGACGAGATTGCTATTTCAGAGCCAATTACCTATTCCGTATCTGTTCAGGAACGGGTTACTCCTACGCCTACACCCACTGCTACACCGCCGGCCAGCCCGACACCAGAGCAGGAAGTGGAAGAACTCAACTATCTTTTTCAGGTATTGTCTTGTGAATATATAACTATCGATTGGCGCTGCCATGTGCGTCTGACCCCCTTTGGCGGCGGTGGTGGACCATACACGGTCCTGGTCTTCGACCAACCGGGTGGCCAGGCTACCGAGTTTAGAGACGGTGGTCCATATAATTATTTTGCCATTGCCCGTCGTTGTGCTGCCTTCAATGCCAATGTGCGCGTCATCGACGACAGCCAGACCCCTGCCTTGACGATGGATCGTCATCTGTATCTCGACCCCAATAATTACTTTGCCGGTGGCTGTGTGCTGCCTTGACGAGGAAGCGTCATGACCCAACCCCGTCCTTATTTAGATCCCAATGATCTCCGCTTTTTTAGCGGCCGTTCTAATCCCCAACTGGCACAAGGGATTGCTGACTTTTTAGGTGTGCCTCTGGATAAAGCCGATTTTGACAAGTTTACCAATGATACGCTCCATGTTCAGCTTGGGGCCAGTGTGCGTGGTCGGGCGGTCTATGTTGTGCAATCGCTGGTGACACCGGTCAGCGACCATTTACTCGAGCTGCTCATGATGCTGGATATTGCTAAAAGTGCGGCTGCGCGCCAGGTTCATGCCATTATCCCCTACTTTTCTTATGCTCGTTCTGATAAGAAGGATGCGCCACGCATCTCAATTACGGCTCGATTGATAGCCGATTTGCTCAAAAAGGCTGGGGCCACTCATGTCATGACCATGACCCTGCACTCGCCCCAGGTTCACGGCTTTTTTAGCGTGCCTACCGATCCCTTAACGGCTCGTGGGCTGCTGGCCCAGCGGTAACCGGGATCCTCGTGCATATAGCCGACGGTATAGATATGTACCATCAGGGAGACGAAAGTCACCACCACCATCATCATGCCGGTCAGGTTATCGATCAAAAACCCGATCTCGAAGCGGATCCCCTCGCTGACCATCCAGGTATAGACCGACGCGTTATAAACTTCGGCCCCGTCGATCACCATGTGT
>JAWOIM010000381.1:0-9451 GCA_046484685.1 Chloroflexota bacterium
GCTGTCAGCAGTTACGCAGGCGCCGACTCCGTTTGGTCATCATACAGGCCTGCAAAAATATCACCACTTCACGAGGTAATGAAGCCGGAGGGGGATCAATTTTCCCGGCCACATGAGCCGCTTTAAAAGCGGCTCGACTCTTGCCCTGCACCACGTAATGGCCGGTCACCATCTCATACAAAATACAGCCCAGCGCATAAATGTCCGCCCGTGCATCGAGCGGTTGGCCCAGCCATTGTTCAGGAGACATGTAAAGCGGCGTGCCGGCCACCCCGTGGGCCAATTGGGTCCGGTTCAGATCGTCACCTGATCCGGGCAGGCTGATGGAACGCGTGGCGCTCAGGCCGGACAAGGTGCTGGCCAAACCAAAATCGGTGACGCGGGCGTTGCCATCAAACCCGATAAGGACATTTTCTGGTTTCAAGTCACGATGAACCAGGCCGCGCATTTTCTGGGTAGCATAACGCATACCGCGGGCGATATGAAGGGCAAACAAAACGGCCGTATCCACGGGCAGCGGCCGACCGGGATACATCCAGGAGCGCAGCGATGGTTTGTTCTTGTCCGGCGGCTGTACTATCCATTCCAACACCAGGTATATCTCACGGCCATCACCAATTCGCTCAACCCGGTAGGCGTGGACAATGTGAGGATGATGGCCTAACTGCACCCACATCGTCCCCTCCCGCAGAAAGAGGTCACGGGCGGCCCGATTGGGCAAAAATTCCGGCTTAAACGTTTTGAGCGCCACCAGTTCGTTAGTCCGCTGGTCACGACACAGATGCACCAGGGCCATCCCCCCCATTTGTGTATTAACCACTTCGTAGCGATCGGCCAGCAGCAGCCGAAAATCCCCATCGTTAAGCGCACCAGGTGGCTCCGGCATAGGCCGGTCCGGGGTTATTTGAGGCTCTATCATGTCTACATCTGACGGAAAAGGTGTGGTAGTCATCAACTTCAACTTAAGTAAGCGTTCAGACCCGACAGGTTTGTCACCAGAGGTATCAGGCAAAAGATGGCCTCCAAAACCTGTCAGGTCTCCGGTGGGACTGAACGGTTACAACGTAGATTCAGGTTATTTCACCCTTATTCATTTAACCTGTTAATATGATGTTAATCATAACAAATTTAACCCATGATAACCATATTTATCTCCCCACCCCTATAGTACTACTGACACAATACGATCAATCCCTTAAAATATACCTATCGATAAGTAAACATACACCAATAGTTCAGCCGCTCAGATTGGTGTTTAGGAAGTAAGGGTAGGAAATATTATGATCACACTAATTGTCTTTACCGCCTTTGTAGCCCCTTCTGTACTGGTTGTATCAGCCTGTATGCGCTCTTCTCGCCTTAGCCAGGCAGAGGAAAGATCATTGGAATATTATGACCGCACCGGCAAATCAGTGCAACTGGCCTCGGCACCGTCCTCGAACTAACCGCCTACAGCCATAACTGGAAGCAAGAACCCGGTTTTGCCTGAAAAAAGATTTAGAGCCGCCCCCAGGGGCGGCTTTTTGTTTTCATTTTTACCTCACGGCCGTTCTGGTTATAATCCCCTCATGCACTTTTGCTCACAACTTTGGTACGGGCTGCCAGGCCTTAGTCTGGGTCTGTTTGCGGGCCGGCTGCTGGCTGAACTGGCGGCCAATCAGTGGGGCGGCCTATCCTGGCCCTGGGTAGTGGGGATAACGCTGCTCTGTGTGGGGGGAACGTTGTGGTTTACCAGCCGGTATTCAGTAGTCAGTGATTCCCGTTTACCGTTCACCGTTTACCGTTTACCGTTTAATTGGCCACTCCTGCTGCTGTGGATCTATCTGCTGTGGCCTCAGCCTGATTTCTGGTGGGCGGCTATTATTGGTCTGCTGACCGGCCTGACCTTATTGCTCACAGCCAACCGGCAAAAAGCGTGGCCCACCCGGTGGCCCAACCCCACGCCGGTCCAGATAGCCGCCGGCCTGGCCCTGTTGGGCGGTCTGCTCTATTGGCAGACGCTGGCCCCGGGCCTGCTGCCGGCCGACAGCGGTGAATTTCAGGAAGTGGCCGCTACGCTGGGCGTCGCCCACCCGCCCGGCTTTCCGCTTTATACGCTGCTGGGCCACCTGTTTACCCGGCTGCCCGGCCTGACGCCGGCTTATAGCCTGAACCTGTTTGCCGCCCTGACCAGCAGCCTGACGCTTTACCTGGTTTATCTGAGTGCCTACGCCCTCACGCAGCGACACCTGGCGGGCATAACGGCCGTTCTCTCCCTGGCCACCGCCACTACCTTCTGGTCACAGGCCACCACGGCCAACGTGCGCAGCCTGACCGCGCTCTTTGCTGCCTTTATCATTTACCACCTGATTCGCTTCCGTCAAACTCGCTCGGATTCGGTAGAAACGGCCGATCGCCATTTACTGTGGGCGGCGCTGGGGCTGGGGTTCGGCCTGACCCACCATGCTTCCCTCTTTTTCATGGGGTTGGTATTTGGCCTGGCTTTGCTTGTTTTTGATCCGTCGTTTGGGCGCCGGCCGCGCCGCTGGCTGCGGCCGCTGCTGGCCGGCCTGGCCGGTCTGCTGCCCTGGCTCTACCTGCCCTGGCGTGACTGGGCCGGCGTGCCCGATGCGGCCGGGCTGGCCACCTGGACCGGCTTCTGGGACCATGTACTGGCGCGTGGCTTTAGCGGCGACTTTTTCTATTTTGCTCAGCCGGATCTGCTCTGGCCGCGGCTGGGGGTCATGGCCAATGTGCTGACCTTTCAATTTAACGGCTGGCTGCTGGTGGGCATGGCGTTGGGTGGCCTGCTGCTGCTCTGGCGCGACCGGCCGCTGGCGCTGCTGCTGCTGGGGTCGTTTGGGCTGCATACGCTGATCACGGCCGTTTACCGCGCCCCCCAAACCGTGGAATATATGCTGCCGGCCTACATTCCGCTGGTGCTGATGCTGGCTTATTCAGTAGCCGGTATTCCGTATTCTGTATTCCGTATTCCGTATTCCGTAGCCAGCGATCGGCACTCCCTATTGTTTCGTATACGGTCCATCATCCGTCGTCCGTCGTCCACCGTCCATCGTCCATTCCTAACGGCCCTTTTCCTCACCGCCGCCCTGGTCCAGAGCTGGAACCATTATCCCAGTTACGCCAGCCTGAGTCGGCAAGAAACCGCCCGCGACTATGCCCAAACGCTGCTGGACGAGGCGCCGCCCGACAGCCTGATTCTGGCCCATTGGCATTGGTACACGCCGCTGCGCTACCTGCAAACAGTAGAGGGACAGCGGCCCGATGTGGAAACCCTCTTTGTCTTCCCCAGGGGTGAGCCGTATGACCAGACGTGGGGCCGGCTGGCGCAAGCGGGCTGGGAAAACGGCCGGGCGGTCATCACCACCCATTATGCTGAATTTATCTACGATGCCCTGCCCCCGCCCCACCCTATCGGCGAAGCCTTCCTGTTTAGCCAAACGCCCCTGACGGAACTGCCCCCTGAGTTTACGCCGCTTGAGTTGCAGTTGGGTGAGCAGATTTCAGTGCGAGGGTTTGAAATCACAGACCTGACAGGTTGGCAATCTGCGACTGCTCAAAACCTGTCAGGTCTAAACGTGGGGGACACGGCCGTATTGATGCTGGCCTGGGAGCCGGCCGGTGAGTGGAACGAACCGCTGAACCTGTTTGCCCATCTGGTGGGGACAGACGGCCGTATCTATGCCCAGGCCGACCTGCCGGCCCACCCCCAGCCGGATGGCCTCACGCTAACCCGTTTTTACCTGACGCCTCGTCCTGGAGCCATACCCGGTGACTATACACTGCTGGTGGGTGGTTATGGGGCTGAACCGCTGCTGCACGGGGGGGAGATGAGAACGGCCGTTGCGCCCTTCACCGTCACGCCCCGCCCCGCCCCCGTTTACAGCCAAAACCGGCTGCGCCGTCCCCTGGCCGACAATCCGGCACAGCAGGTGGTCGGCTATGATTGGGACCAGACGCTGCCCGACAGGCCGCGTCTTTACCTCCATTGGCGCACCCCCGACGGCTACTTTAGCCAGGTCCACGATGGGCCGGCTCCATTTGACCTGGCGCCCACGAGCGGTCCCTGGGGAGTACGTCAAGCGTGGTCAATACCCCAGGCCACCGGCCGTACTCATTATGTCCCGCTGGGTCAAGGGCTGGTCTGGCTGGGAGAAAACCGGCTGCCACAACCGGTCACGCAGCAGGAAATCGCCCTGCCGCAGCGGTTGGCCGGCAGCGGGCCGCTTACCCGCGACCTGGTGCTTTCGGTGCGGCTAATCGGCTATGAGCCGGACGAGTTCCACTGGGCCTGGACCGATTTACAGGATGGTGTGCCGGCGCTGGGAGCCATGCCTACGCTGAAATGGATTGCGGGATCGGAAGTGGGGTCGCCTTATCGGTTAGAGGTGGGAGAAACGGCCGTATCCGGCCAAACCATCGGCGGCTTCATTCGTTTCTATGATGCGTTTACCAACGAGCCGCTGCCCATTCTCGATGAGCGCTTAACGGCCGAACAGCCGGGGATTCCGTTAGCGGTGGCCCGTTATCGATGACCCGTGACCCGTTATCGGTTATCAGTAATCGGTTATCGCTAAATATCCGGTTGATACCGAAGTAACTGTGCATTATGATCCAAACAATGCCCAACGAGCTGCTTTAGAAACAGCGTTATGGAATAATAACGTTGTCATCATTGCTATACTATTAGCAATCATGGGTGCGCCTTTTCTTTTTGGGGGGGTGGGACTACTCAGGTAAACGAGGAAAAATATTGATGGGCCCGCTAGGATTCGAACCTAGAACCGATCGGTTATGAGCCGACTGCTCTGCCCTTGAGCTACGGGCCCGGAGGGGAATTGCCAACTATCAACTGTTCACTATCAACTATCAACTATCAACTGTCAACTAAAAAGCGGCAGACGGGGCTCGAACCCGTAACGAGAGCTTGGAAGGCTCTAGTGTTACCATTACACCACTGCCGCATGAATTTTTAATAGCATTGGCTTCCAAATAAGTGGTCCACCACTGCCGCATGTTTTGGGCAGTGGTCCACCACTGCCGCATATTAACTATCAACTATCAACTGTTAACTATCAACTGTTCTCACCCTGTCGGGGCGGCCAGATTTGAACTGACGACCTCTCGGACCCAAACCGAGCGCTCTACCAAGCTGAGCTACGCCCCGTCTTGTTTGACACTTACCAACAGATCCAGTAGGGGCAACCCTTGTGGTTGCCCAGGGCAGGCACAAGGCACTGCCCCTACCACCGTTTCATTTTTACTTGTAAATCTTCAATCAAGACAGAGACCTAAGTATACTGAGGGCGGGCGCTCACGTCAACAAAAACTTAGAATCAGAATCGGGCGGATGGCAGGTGATTTGCCACACCCGGCGGGTGGCGGCCGTTACGCCCGCCCGTTCATCCAATAGATGGCCCACCAGCCAGAGAGGATAGTGATCGTTGACCAGCAGCGGCCATTGCCGGCGCAGCCCGGCCGGGATTTTGCGATTGACCATGATTTCTTTCAGTTTGGCCGAACGGCCGTTTAAGCCCAAGGGCTGCATACGCTCCCCTGCCCGGCGAGGCCGCAGCCGGAGTGTACCCGCCCGCTCCGCATCCAGGAAAACGGTCCAGGGGTCGGGGTTATTGTGGATGGCAGCCAGATCGAATGGGTCGAGAACGGCCGTTTCTAGCCACCAACCGGCGGCCAATTCGACCTGACCGGGTACGGGCAAGGGCAGCGGCTCAGGCCCGGCAATCTGGGGCGCGCGAGGGGAAATAACGGCCGTCTGGCGCCGCAGCCGCAGCCGCTCATAGCCCACCTCAAACTGGATCTGTTCGGAGAAAACGGCCGTGGTGCCGCTGCTGGGGGCCTCGGCCAGTAACCGGGCCTGCTCCAGCGAGCGGAAGCCGATTTCCACCTGGGGGGCAAGCTGCCACAGCGCCCGGCGCAGCAAACGACGACGCAGCGCCAGCGGCTGAGCCTGCCACAGCGCTCGATCGAGTGCCAGCCAGTCGTCTGCCTGTTCGACCAAAACAGCGGGCCAGGCAGCAGCGGTGAGATCGTCCAGCAGCGCCAAATCGACGGCCACAATTTCGGCCATTTGCCGCAGGTGGCGTTTAACCTGGGGGTTATACTCAACTAGTTGGGGCAGCAGCTCATGGCGCAGCCGGTTGCGCCGAAAGCGGGTGTCGGTATTGGTTTCGTCACGACGCGGCTGTAACTGATTCTCCCGGCAGTAGGCTTCGATAGCGGCCCGGCTGCTGTGAAGCAGGGGGCGCAGCAGCAGCCGGTCGGGCGCCTGAGGCAGCGGCCGTATCAATTCCATGCCGCGCAGCCCGTCCAGCCCCGTTCCCCGCAGCAAGTGGAGCAGCAGCGTTTCTACCTGGTCGTCGGCGTGATGGCCCACGGCAATTAGCGGCGCGTCCCTTTCACGAGCAACCTCGGCCAGAAAAGCATAGCGCGCCTGGCGGCCGGCCGCTTCCAGCGACAAACCGGCCTGCCGGGCCAGAGCAGCCACATCTTCAGTTTGTTGGGTGAAGGGGATTTGCCAGGCAGCGGCCGTTTGGGCCACAAAGTGGGCATCGGCGGCGGCAGTGGGGCGCAGGCTGTGGTTCAAATGAGCCGCGACCAGCCGCTCCGGCCCCACAATCTGCCGCAGCAGATGAAGCAGCGCCACTGAGTCCGGCCCACCGGAAACCCCCACAACCCAGCGCTCTGTACCATTAAAATAGGGTTGTAGAGAGGGTACGGCCGTTACCTGCTCAACCAATTGGCTCATGGCTTAAATAAAAAAAGCCCGCTGAGGGGCTGATGAAAAGTGAAAAGTGGAAAGTAAAAAGTAGGAAGTGAGAAGTGACTTTTCACTTTTTACTTCTTACTATTTACCTCTTACTTGAATAGGGCGGGTGGGAGTCGAACCCACACGGGCGTTAGCCCGGCGGATTTTAAGTCCGCTGCGTCTGCCATTCCGCCACCGCCCCATTTGTCAAGTAAAGAACGGCCGTATTGTACATGGTATTGGGTAATGAAACAAGCATCATGCAGGATAATTTTATGGGACTTCAAGATTTCCGGGGATTGAGCATAGAACGTAATGCATAATGCATAATGCGTAGTGCGTAGTGCGTAAAGACTATCTGCTTGCATTTCCCGTTTCCTGTTCCCCGTTTTCCGTTTTCCGTTTTCCGTTTCCTCCTGTTGCCCAAAGAATTAGAATGTTTTATACTCACGTTGTCGGTATTTTGGTGGGGAATGGAGGTTTATCCCGCGTACTGTTCTTGATATATCCCTCAATTTCATCATATACCCGCTTTTGGGCGGCCATTGATCCCTATTCGGGGAGTTTATGCCGAATTTATGTTCCATTGAATAAATAGTTGGGCAAGGTAAAGTCAGAGAGCTAACATCCATCGAAACAATACATAATGAAATTACGTTATCAGAAGATTCACATCATCGGTGGTGCCGGTAGTGGCAAAACCACTTTGGCAACTTGGTTAGCTCAAAAGTCACACTACCCCTGCTTTTACTTAGACCAAGTTGGTTGGAATGAGTCCGGGAAAGTGCCACTTCCCAAACGACAAGACCATATCCAACTCATCTTGGCACAATCGCAATGGATCACGGAAGGGGTTTTCCTCTGGTGGACTGATCCCCTACTCGAAAATTCAGATCTAATTGTTTGGTTGGACCTTCCTTTTCCCCTCACTGCCTGGCGTATGGTTAAACGTCATGCCTGGGCAAGCTGGCGAGGAAACAACCCTCACGCTGGCGTCAGGCATTTGATACGGTTTATTTACGGGGTAGGAAAACAACATTACAGAGCGCAACCACTTATACCGGCTGGTCCCGATGATGATTTTGCTATTACACGTATGGCCATGAAGCAGAGTTTAGCTCCATTCTGGCAGAAGGTGGTATACTGTCAGAAACCAAAAGATGTAGCGCAGTTTCAGAAACAGGTTCAAGTTGGCTATTTTTAAGAAGAGCACACAGGGAACAGGGTTGTTCAGTAACATTGGCTCGAAAAAGCACCACCCCTATGCCGAATATCGCCCAAGAATTTGTCGGTGTTTTCAAAGATAAGCCTTTCGTACTTTTCTCATTTCTCAAAGGACAACCGCTTTCCAATCCGCAGGAAACGCATAAAAAGCAGATCGTCCAAAAAGCTGCTGAATTACAAAGCCTTACTCTCAAGTTCAAGCCGCGTTATAAATGCGATTCATTCAATTGTCAGGTCTAAAAACCGACTTATGTATCGAGTAATTTCAGCCCTGGCATTCTGCTTCTTCTTATTCATTCTGTGGATAATCTACCTGGCTAATACGGGGAGTAGCAGCATTTTTTTTAACCTTGTACGGTCAATCCCCTACGGGGATAAATTGGGGCATGTAGGACTATTTGGTTTCCTCACCCTATTGGCAATTGTTGGCTCAAAATTTCGAAGCTTTTCGTATGGTAGGCTCAATATCTATTACGGCGCTGCCATAGTATTTTTGTTTGCATTAGGTGAAGAACTTAGTCAGACCTTTATCCCCTCTCGAACGTTCGATTTCGTTGATCTGGTCGCTAACTCTATAGGCATAGTGGTTTCCGTCGGCTTTGCCTATTTAGCAAGCAAACATTTAACATGGCGTTAGGCGCTGAGCCAACAGTTGGGGTCAATAAAGCAGGTCAAAACGGCGCTCACTGCTGGCACGGTTTTTCAGTTGTCACGGTAGCCGCGGTTTCCTAACCGCGCCGCCTAGTTGGCGCACTCACACGGCAAGGTAAGGATACCTCGGCTACGATAAGGCACAATTGCCGACTACTGAAAAGCCCTGTCACTAAGGTTCTGGCTGCGGCATAATATTTTGTCTACTGAACCGCCCTGCGTCGAAACCAGACGGCCAGAGCCACCAATCCTACAAATGCCGCGCTGCCCATCCCCAAATTCACCGTCACGAACAACAACACCAGCCATTGAAAGAGATAGCCAACAGCGCCGAGCAGCAAGAAAATCCCGTTTAGCAAAAAGGATATGCGGATAACCTTTTCCACTCCCCTACCGGTAAAAACTGGGGCCACGAACAGGGAGGAAAGGCCAAAAAACAGCGTGACGCCGAGCATGTTGATGGCCGACATCGCCGAGTGGGGATTACTCTGCAAGACCTGTACCAGCCCCTCGAACTGCCCCGCGCTCAGGTTGAAGCGCACGGCCGTAATCTGGACGAAGTAGTGGGCAGCGCTAAGCACGGCAAACATCAGCCCGAAGCTCAGACTGTTCCGGCTGAAGATTTTCTTGTCCGCCGGGGTCAGTTCGTGAATGCTGTTGAGCAGCAGCACATACAAGACGACAAAAACCAGCGGGGAACGGCCGTTTTCCGCACCAGCCCGCCCTGAGAGACTTCGGGCAAACGGTGGGAACAAGTCAGAACGATGGGAACCCGGACGGCCAAGGGGGCCAGATGCACCAGACCAACGA
>JAWOIM010000404.1:0-3523 GCA_046484685.1 Chloroflexota bacterium
CTTCCCGATCAAGGTGGGAAATGCCCCTTCGCCTACCTGCACCCACCCCCCTTCCACCTGGATGTAGTAGCTGCCGTAGGAGACACGGTGCCTGCCAGTCGAGGGGTGCGGACGATCGTAGATGACATTGGCACCGGCAAAGTGGACGTGAGACATACTTTGTACCGGATTATCAACCACCATTTGGATACGTTCGACTTCCACCCCCTCCACCGCAGCAGAGCGAATGATGATAGCTGCTTCGGGTGAAGCGTAGATGCCCTGTCTTTTAGCCAGCTCCAAATGGCCCACAGCATAGCTCCAGGGGCCGGCGACTATCACGAGAAGCAGGACAAGGACAACATAAATAGGCCAATTTCGCCGCTGCGCCGGTAAGCGTAATTTGGCCGGCGCTTCGACGAGAGGTGTATGGGCAGGTGCCCATTGTAGCAGCAGCCAGAGGAAAGCTCCTGTGAGTAGATAGGGCAGCCCGAGAAAGGCCAAGGACTCAGTGATCGATTCAAAGGTTTCGCCTCCCAGGAGAACAATGCCGGTGGCAAGCAAGTTAACCGGCACCCACCAGCTACTATGGGGAAGGAGGCGACGAAGTAGAAGCCACTGTGCCAGGCCCACACAAACCCCGACTATGATGAATACTATGCCCGGTACCAGGCGGCCCAGGAAGACGAATTGGCTGGTGAGAAGAGTGAGCAACCCGGCTACCAGCCAGCCAGCAAGGGTCAGCGGAATCCACCAACCAGCGCCCGGAAGATGAGAACGCAAGAGGAACCACTGCATAAACGCGGTCAAGAGCCCCAGTGCCGTGACCAGACCAAGAGTACTCGCAGTAGTTGCTCCGATTGCCGGCCCGGGCAGGAGGTCCAGGAGCAAGAGGAAGAGAAGGCTGAGCGGCGCCGTCAGGAACCATGCGAGCGGCAGCATCGCCCCGCTAAGCAAGGTCCAGCCGGCAACCCAGGGCAATTTCGGAGCCTTGACCAGAGCCGGTTGCAACTGCTGCCAGCTATGGGTATAAGCCTCCAGCAGGTTAGCGGGAAAATAGGCCAACTCTCGTAGGACGACGCGAGCCACTGCCCATTGGCTTGCACGTTGCGCCTCAGCGACCGCCTCGGCAAAGACAGTCACCATCTCTTCACCAAGCTGCTCGCTGAACGAAGCGGGGTAGAGTCGGAGTAGAAGCTGGTAGAGCCGATTAAGCAGGTTGTCATTCATTTCCTCATCCCTCCTGACGACAGTATCCGTTCCGGTGCCGACCCCATAGATAGAGTAAGATAAGTCCGGAAATGTACTGCTGCCACGTTTTCATCCTGTCTTGCCCCAGTCTGCATCTCGGCCACACCTACCAGGTGGCGCAGACGGGCGGTTTCAGCCTCCAGGATGCGCTGACCTAGCTCAGTCAGGCGATACGCCTTGCGTTCCCGGTTGCTCTCATCAGGTTCGGGATGAGGCACACGCTCGATCCAGGCGTTATCCAGCAACCGCTTAAGCGCACCGTAAAGGGTACCCGTGCTGAGGAGCAGCCGGCCGTCACTCAATGCCTCTACCTCCTTGAGAATCGCGTACCCATGTTTGGGGCCTGGGGCCAGGCTTAAGACAATGAAGAATGTACTCTCCCTAAGCGGTATTTGATCCTGTACGTCCATCTTATCTCCTTTTTATGTCGCCGCACGACATGTCGCACAACGACATATTAGCACAAATTGAGAGCAAGATCAAGACGATATGAGGGCACTTCCAAATCCACGTTGACTTTCTCCGGTTCACATCCAAGGTGACTCGATTCAATTCTTTTCCCGCACCGGGAGAGGCCAAAGAGCCAACTAAGATAGTTCTGTTGGGGCAAATTGCTTTCGTCAAAGGTATCGAGCCATATAGCGATGTCGCTGTTGGAAACGGTTCCTGCCTCCCAACTCCACACTCACCACAGCCAACCAATTATATTCTCCCTGGCCAACCAATCAGCCGTCCAGACGCCCCATATGACCGGCCAGCACATTCGTTACCCCCTCCTCCTGCTGCACCACCCCGGCCACCAGCAGCAGGTGGGCCGTCCGCAGCAGCGGGCTGTATTGGCGATAAACGGCCGGCCGCACAATGACGTTAATCAGGCCCGTTTCTGTCTCCAGCGTCAAAAAGTGAAAACCTTTGGCCGTTGGCGGCGACTGGTGTACCACCAACAACCCGGCCACCCGCACCCGCCGGCCGTGTGGCGTCTCGGCCAGTTGGCGGCCGTCCAGAATGTTGTTGGCGTCCAGCCAGGTCCGGTAGAAAGATAGGACGTGGGGGCCGGTGGAGACGCCCATGACCGACTGCTCGGCCAGCAGTTGGTCGGCCTGGCTCAAGGGGGGCAGGGTTATCTCTGTTGGGTCGTCGGGTAGCGTCAGCCCTTCTTCCTTATAAGAGAGCGTTCCCAACTGCCACACCAACTGGCGGCGCGGCACGTCCCACTCATCCATGGCCCCGGCCAGAATCAGCCGCTCAACCAGCCGCCGGCCGATACCGGTGCGGCGGCAGAAGTCGGTCAGGTCGGTAAACGGCCGTTCCTGCCGGCAGACCACAATCCGTTCTATCTGCGCCTCACCCAGCCCTTTGACATAGGTCAGCCCCAGCCGAATCGCCTTACCTTCCAAGGTGCAGTTGGCCTGGCTGTGGTGGATATCCACGCCCAAAACCGTACCGCCGCGCCGCTGCACCTCGTTGACCAGAATAGACGGCGGCCAGAAGCCGGGGCGGGTGTTGAGCAGGGCGGCATAATACGCTTCAAAGTGATGCCGCTTGAGCCAGGCCGACTGGTAGACGATGACGGCAAAAGCAGCCGCGTGGCTCTTGGCAAAGCTGTAGCTGCCAAAGGCGGCCAGTTGGTCAAAGACCTGTCCGGCAATGTCCGGGGGCACGCCCTTCTGCTGCGCCCCGGCCAGGAAGTCGGCCTGGAACTGGCGGATGGCCGCTTCCGCTCGCTTGGCCCCCAGCGCTCGCCGCAGCAGTTCGCCTTGTCCGGCGCTAAAGCCCGCCAGGTCGCGGGCCACTTTTAGCACCTGCTCCTGAAACAAAATGACGCCCAGCGTTTCGGCCAGGGCCGACTCCAGCAGCGGGTGCAGATAGGTAACCGGCTCCAACCCGGCCCGGCGACGCAGAAAAGGCCGTACCATGTTGCCCTGCACCGGGCCGGGCCGGATGAGGGAGATGGCGATGATGAGGTCAGCAAAACAGCGGGGCTTGAGTTTGGACAGCATTTGGGCCTGGGCGCGGGATTCGACCTGGAAGACGCCCAACGTGTCGGCCTGGGCAAGCATTTCGTATACTTGCGGATCAGCGAAAGAGAGGGCGTCTAAATCGGGGGCCTGGCCTGTAGCTCTCTTTATCAGGTCAACCGCTTCGGTGAGGGTCGAAAGCATGGGACTACCCCGAAGCTCATTGGCTGCTGGGCGAGTCTTATGACCGTTTGAACGATGGCGAAGCTGCCCTGAGACACTACAAGGTGGCTGTGAGCACGAATCCGGTCTTTGCCGAGGGACTGGCGCACGCC
>JAWOIM010000534.1:0-3875 GCA_046484685.1 Chloroflexota bacterium
GGGGTCTCGAAAAAGGAGGCGGAGGAGCGAGCCAGGGATTTGCTGGATATGGTCGGGCTGGCGGAGAAAGCGGATGCTTATCCTTCCCAGTTGTCGGGCGGGCAGAAGCAGCGGGTGGCCATTGCCCGCGCCCTGGCCATGCGACCCAAGGTGATGCTGTTCGATGAGGTGACGTCGGCCCTGGACCCGGAACTGGTGGGAGAGGTGCTGGCCGTCATGCGCCAGTTGGCCGAGGAAGGAGAGATGGCCATGCTGTTTGTAACCCACGAGATGGACTTTGCCCGCGATGTGGCCGACCGGGTTCTCTTTTTCTCGGAAGGCCACATCGTGGAGCAGGCCCCGCCGGAGGAACTGTTTAACAATCCGCAAAACGAACGGACTCGCACCTTTTTGTCACGCTATTTGAGTGGGTTGCAGCAGGGATAACAAAGGGAGAAGTCAGAAGGAAGAAGGTAGAAGGGATAGATGTAGCGGACTTCACGGCCGTTTCCTTTCCCTACCTTAAAATCTCCACTCCCATACCCTGCTGGGTGGCCCGCTGGTAAGCCAGGAGGGCCACGGCCGTATCCTGCACCCCTGTGCCCGTTAAATCACAAATGGTAATCTGGCTGTCGTTAGTACGGCCGTTTACCAATCCTGCCGTAACTTCCCCCAACTCTACCACCGGGCCGTCTTCGCTGAGCAGGCCGGCTTTCAGGGCGTGGTGCAGTTCCCCCAGCCGGAACGCCTGTGATTTGCGGTCACAAACCAGCAGGTCGGCCCGCAGCAGGGCCTCGGCGGCCAATTCTTGCTTTACCTCTGCATCTGACCCCATGGCCGTGATGTGCAGACCGGGGTGGAGCCAATCGGCCTGGATGAGCGGCCGACGGGAGGGGGTGGTGGTGACGACTACCTCGCTTTCCCGGACGACCTGCTCTGGGCTGGCGGCGGCGATGATGTCTACGCCTACTATATCGGACATGTCGGCGATGTATTTTTTGACGCTGCTTTCTGTCTGGCTGTAAATGAGCAGGCGTTGAAACGGCCGTACCTGCTGCAAGGCGATCATCTGGTAACGGGCCTGTGTCCCGGCCCCGATGACCCCGGCGGTAGTAATGGTTCGGGGAGCCAGATGGCGGGCGGCCACGGCTCCGGCCGCACCGGTGCGCACGTCGGTCAGGTAGCCGTTGTCGAGCAACACCGCTTCCGGTCGGCCGGTGCGTGCGCTAAAGAGGATCATCAGGCCGCTGAGGCTGGGCAGTCCCAGCTTATGGTTGTCAAAAAAGCCGGAGGACATCTTCACGGCAAAGCTGTCCAGGCCGGGCACGTAAGCACTTTTGATATCCAGTTCGCCGTTATATTCTTCCACATCAACGCGCATAATGGGCGGCATGACCACCCCACCCTGGGCCAGCCGGCTAAACGCTTCTTCAATGGCCTCAATTAGGCCTAAATCAAGCTGGACAGATTGCCGCAGTTCGTTTTCGGTCAAAATAATAGTTGACATAATTTAATCTCAATTTTAACGCAGAGAAGCAGAGAGGAAATTCTCTGTTTCTCTGCTTCTCTGCGTCAGCTTTTTTCAACAATATGTATGAGTTTGTCCAAATCAACGTTGCCGCCGCTGAGGACAACGGCCGTTTCCTCTCCCAATTGACTCGCCTTACCACTCATTAGGGCGGCAATGCCCACCGCCGCGCCTCCTTCCAGAACCAGATGGTGCCGGCGGAAGGCGAAGGCCATGGCCGCCGCAATCTCCTCTTCGGAGACGAGGATGATGTCGTCCACAAACTGCTGCACCATTTGGTAGGTGTAGTGGTTGTCGAGGCCGATGCCCCCTTGCAGGCTGTCGGCCAGGGTGGGCAGCTCTTCCAGTTGCACGGGGTAGCCGGCTTGCAGACTGTGGTACATAACGGGGCCACGTTCCATGGAGACGCCGATGACGCGCAGGTCGGGAGCGGCCGTTTTCAAAGCCAGCCCAATCCCGGCAATCAGGCCACCACCGGAGAGAGGAACCAGAACGCTGCTAAGAGACGGCCGTTCTTGCAGCAGTTCCAATCCTATCGTGCCCTGGCCGGCAATAATGTAAGGGTCGTCAAAGGGGTGGATCATCGTCAGCCCTTGTTCGGCGACCAACTGATCGGCCTTTTCGCCGGCGTCATCCTGGCTCTGACCGGTAATGACCACTTCGGCCCCCAACTGCTCAATGGCCGCTACTTTGTTGGCCGGCACCTGCTCAGAGATGCAAACGACGGCGCGAATGCCCACCTGCTGGGCGACATAAGCCACCGCCCGGCCATGATTGCCGGTGGAGACGGTGACGACGCCCCGCTCTTTTTGGGCCGGGGTCAGGTTGAGAATTTTATTGGCCGCCCCCCGGATTTTGAAAGCGCCGATTTCTTGTACGGTTTCTAGTTTGAGGGTAACGGCCGTATCCGCCAGGTTCGACAGTGCCGGCGAATAAATCAGCGGCGTGCGCCGGGCCAATGGGTAAATTTTCTGTTGGGCTAAAAAAATATCGCGCAGGGTTGGTAGTGACATGGGTTAATCCTGTGTAGGTCGGTTTTTTTATAGATCAAGAAATAAGTTGGGTAATTATGGTAGGGGCAGGCCTTGTGCCTGCCCAATCAAGGGCAACCACAAGGATTGCCCCTACCGCCATTATTTTCTTAAACAACAATCAAATCGACCCATTGTAATAGGATGCCGGAGAGATGACAAACGGCCGTTTCGCTGCCGTGCATTTCTGGTAAAATCAACCCCCAATAATAAATAACATGATACGTTGGACAATCTTTCCTAATTCGTAACTCGTCCTTCGTAATTCCCTTTGGAGGACTTATGAAACTTTTTGGTAAAGCCGCCATTAGCGACTTTTTAGATGACCGCATTGTGTACCGCAATCTGGTTCCCGTGGACAAACGGCTGCCCGATCTGGCCACGCTTGGTCCGCAGGTTGGCCTGACACCCGGCCGCGTACCGCGCAAGAGCGAACCGGATTATGCGCGGCTGATTGTGGCTTTATTGCAGCAGGCGAGCGGGATCGGTGATCGGTATTCAGTAAGCAGTAAGCAGTATTCGGTGAACGGTAAGCGGTCAGTGGAGCTTCAATCGTCTCGAACATCCGGTTTATCCAGTGCTATTTCAGCTTTCTTGTTAATTACCGTTTGGTTTAGCGTTCGGTTATAAGGAGAGCATCAAAGGAACAATTAAGACAACCTATAAAGTGACAAAATTTGCCGGTAAAACCGTGTATACGGTCGGCGGCTTCACCATCAAGGTTGTCATGGCGCCGCTGACATGGCCCTTTACCCGTGACGGCCTTGAATCCATTGACGACTTGCCCCCCAGGGAAGCCATCCGCCAGGGCCGTGTCAAAGCTTCCCCCTATGTGGTCAACGGCAGGCGCTATGTGCCCATGACCGTTAAAACGGCCGAAACCTACCGGCAGAAAGGTATCGCATCCTGGTACGGGTACGAAACCTATCGCCAAAAGGGCGGACGAATGACGGCCAACGGTGAAGCCTTCCACCCCGATGGTCTGAACGCAGCCCATAAATACCTGCCCCTGCCGACCTTCGTGCAGGTGACGAACCTGGAAAACAATCGCCGGATCATTGTGCGGGTGAATGACCGCGGTCCGTTTGTCGATGGACGGATTATCGACCTGAGCGCGGGCGCCGCTAAAAAGCTCGGCTTTTATGATAAAGGGACGGCCATGGTGCTGGTTGAAACGGTTAATGTTGAGGGGTAATCAACCCTACCGCCCGGGGTCGCACGCCGTTCCGATAAACGCACGGAATAATTTGACAGGAATTTAATATTGAGTCATTATCATTCCATCATTAAAAAAATTTTCTCACTGATATTTATTGCTGTGGATTGATTTCCATGAC
>JAWOIM010000065.1:0-5626 GCA_046484685.1 Chloroflexota bacterium
GGCCCAGCAGGCTATGCGCTATTTTGAGACCAATACCCGTTTTAGAGGCACAGTGGAAACGGCCGAATTTCAGCCCACCAGCCCGCTTTGGCAGTCGCCCCCCCTGACCCAGCCAGCCAACTGGTCGCCGTCCGTCTATCTGGACAGCGAAGAAGAAGATGTAACGGTGCAGGGAGAGGTAAACGGCCGTCCGGTTCTGCTTTCCCGACCACTGGGAGAAGGGCAGCTCTGGCTGGCCTCGGACCCGACCATTTTTACCAACGAGGGCCTGCAGCAGCCGGGCAGTGCTGCCCTGGTACAAAATCTGATCGGCCAGATTGGGCCTGAGGGCTTGATCTGGTTTGACGATTGGCACCAGGGTATTCAGCCGCAAGAGGCAGCGGTAGCCGACCTCAATGACTGGCTGCGCCGAACACCCATGGGGCAGGCCGTTCTGCTTCTGGCGGCTCTGCTCTTTGGGGGACTATTGCTGCGCGGACGCGCCTTTGGTCCCCCTGTGCCGCTGCCGGACAACAGCCGCCGCCGTGCCCCGCTCGAATATATCACGGCCATTGCCAATTTGAGCCGCCGCGCCGGCCATACCCAGGCCGTGGCCCAGGATTATCAGCAGCGGCTTAAGCGCCATCTGGCCCAACGCTACCGGCTCAACCCCAACCTGCCCCACGCCGACTTTGTGGAACAGCTCGCTGCCAATGACCCCAACCTGGATGCCGAGGCGCTGCTCACTTTGCTCAACCAGCTTTCCCAGCCTCGCCTCTCTGAAGCAGAGTTGGTAAGATTAGCAACGGCCGTGGCCAAATGGACGGAACGTGAAGCGTGAAGCGTGAAACGTGAAGCGTGATCACCAAGCCCTCACGCATCACGTATCACGTTTCACGCCAATAATATTTATACTAAATACGAGGTTATTCTATGCAACCAGCCAACCTACAAGCTGTTTTTCAAAAAATGCGCCAGGAGGCCAACAAGGTTATTGTGGGCCTGGACGAGCCGTTTGAACTATTGGTCGTGGCCCTGATTACCGGCGGCCACGTGCTGCTCGAAGGCGTGCCGGGCACGGCCAAAACGCTGATGGCTAAAACATTAGCCCATCTGGTACAGGCCCAATTTACGCGCATCCAGTTCACCCCCGACCTGATGCCCTCCGACATCCTGGGAACCAGCGTCTTTGACATGCAGAGCAGCCAGTTCCACCTGCGGCGTGGCCCCATCTTTACCCAACTACTGCTGGCTGATGAAATCAACCGCGCTCCGGCCAAAACCCAATCCGCCCTGCTGGAAGCGATGGAAGAAAAGCAGATCAATCTGGAAGGGGAACGTCACATTTTACCCCCTCCTTTCATGGTTATCGCCACCCAAAACCCGATTGAGTATGAAGGAACCTACCCGCTGCCGGAGGCCCAACTGGACCGCTTTCTCTTTAAGGTGCTGGTCCCTTACTCGCCGCTGGAGGTAGAGGTGGAAGTGCTGCGCCGCTACCATCAAGGCTTTGATCCCCACAAGCTGGAAGAAACGGGGCTAACACCGGTGGTCACGGCCGATCAAGTTGTGCAAATGCGCCGCCTCATCAACGAGGTAGTTGTCGAGGAAGGGATTCTAACCTACGTGGCCCAAATTGCCGCCGCCTCACGCCAGTCGCCCGACCTGACGCTGGGCGGCAGTATGCGGGCGGCCACCCATTCGCTGCTGGCGGCCAAAACCTTCGCCGCCATCCAGGGGCGAGACTTTGTCACGCCCGATGATGTGAAGTACGTCACGCCGGCCGTCTACCGCCACCGCATTCTGCTCAAACCAGAGGCGGAAATTGAAGGGCTGGACGCCGACGCGGTCATTCGCCGCCTGCTGCAGCAGGTGGAAGTGCCGCGTTAGGGGCAGTGTTCAGTCAATGTCGTTGCGTTAAGGACATTCCTGAAATTGTCATTCCGAACGGAGTCTTCGGAGTGAGGAATCTTACAATTCGACAAGTAAAGCGCCAGGCCAAACGGAAAGATTCCTCCCGCTGGTCGGAATGACAGATTCTAAGATTTTGAGAGTAGCATACAGTGCATTTAACGACACGAGGTCTCTTATTACTGTTGGTGACGGCGCCGATTTTGGCGTTAGCCACCTGGCTGCCGCTGCTAGTTTGGGCAGCCCTGGCCTATTTTGCCTTGATCCTGCTGCTGCTGGGGCTGGATTATTCCCTGGCGCAGGATGCCGCCCGCTTTGAGGTCAACCGCATTCACGACAACCGGCTTAGCCTGGGAGCCGACAATTTAATCCAGGTGGCGGTGCGAAATCGGGGAAGGCGAACGGCCGTTTTCTGGGTGCGCGATGAACCACCCGAAGCGTTTGAAATTGAGCAGCGTATCCTGACGGGAGCGGCGGCTGCCCGCCAGACCTGGACGGGCAGCTACCACGTGCGGCCGCGACGCCGGGGGGATTATGCGTTTGGCGATACGACGCTGCGCTGGCTGGGGCCGTTGGGGCTGGTGGTGCGGCAGGGCAAGGTGGCCACGGCCGTTCCTGTCAAAGTTTACCCCAACCTGCTCGACGTGCGCCGCTATGACCTGATGCTGCGCCGCAACCGGCTGCAAGAGTTGGGTCTGCGCAGCACCCGCCAGTTTGGCGAAGGCACCGAATTCGAGCGGCTGCGCGAATATACACCCGACGACGAATACCGGCGCATCAACTGGAAAGCCACCGCCCGCCGCCATCGCCCCATCACCGTTGAATACCAGACCGAGCGCAGCCAAAACGTCATCGCCGTCCTGGACAGCGGCCGCATGATGCAAAGCCCGGTACAGCAGATGGCCAAGCTGGATTATGCCGTCAACGCCGTGCTGCTGCTAAGCTATGTGGCCAGCGGCAAGGGGGACAAAGTGGGCATGATGAGCTTTGCCGCCGACGTGGACCGCTTTCTGGCCCCTAAGCAGGGGCGGGGCCAATTTTACCGCATGTTGGAAATGCTCTATGCCGTAGACCCCCAGCCGGTCGAGCCGAATTACGGCCGTGCCCTCACCTACCTGGCCCACAAGCAGCGCAAACGCGCCCTTATTCTCATTTTTACCGACATCAGCGGCGGGGCCGGGCTGAGCAGCCTGGTAGAAAGTGTGGTGCCGCTGGCGAAGCGCAGTTTGCCCCTGGTCGTCACTATCAGCGACCCCGACATTGTGGCCGCCTCACGCCAAATTCCCGACGATTCAGCCGGGGTCTATCAGCGGGCCGCTGCCGCCCAACTGCTGGACGAGCGCCAACTCACCTTGGACCAACTACACCGGCGCGGTGTGCTAACGCTTGACGTGCCGGCCAACCAGCTATCGCTGGCCGTCATCAACCGTTACCTGGCATTAAAAGCACGGTCGCAGTTATAAGCGCCGCAGTTACAAGCGCCGCATTTATAAGCGCCCATGAGAACGGCTAACCACGTTTTTTGTGCCCCACCGCCACAGTGATACAATACACCTATGAGGACACCAGCCGGCAAAGAATGCCACTTTTATTATGAGAACTTTCACCGCGGCCGTTCTACTCAGGAATGTCGCCTGATTCAGCGTAATCCCAATTCCCCACGCTGGGAGCCAAAGGATTGCGGCAACTGCCCGGTACCGGAAATTTTGTTAGCCAACAGCAGCCCGGATTTGGTATTACAAGCAACTGTACGCAAAGGCTTTCTCGGTTTTAACCGGCACGTTGAGGTAGAGGCATCATGCAGCCGTCACCTGATTCCGGTTAAAGACCCCCATGTGGGCTGCCCCAAATGTGCCCAGGAACGGCCGGGGCTAAAGGCGTTGTTTGACAATGATTAAAGCGATTTTGTTTGATTTAGACGATACGCTGCTGGGGAATGACATGGACAAATTCATTCCCCCCTATTTTGATATGCTGGGCAACCATGTAGCCCCACGTTACCCCAAAGATAAATTTTTGCAGGCGCTGCTGGCCAGTACCGAGGCCATGATTAACAATCAGGACACGGCCGTTTCTAACCGCGATGCCTTTTGGTCCAGTTTTGCCCACTTGACAGGCCAGGGGCCGGATGCACTGGAAGCCTACATCACAACCTTTTATGAGGATCAGTTCCCCCAACTTCAGCGCGTGAGCGAGCACCGCCCCATTGCGGCTGATCTGGTTCGCACCTGCCTGGAGCAAGATTGGCAGGTGGTCATTGCCACCAACCCCCTCTTTCCCCGCATCGCCATTGAGCAGCGACTGGTCTGGGCCGGTGTGCCGGTCACAGAATTTCCCTATGCTTTGGTCACCGCCTATGAAAACATGAGCGCCACCAAGCCCCACCCCGCCTATTATGCCCAGATTTTGCAAAAGCTGGATTGTGCGCCAGAAACGGCCGTTATGGTGGGCAACGATTGGGGCAACGATATCGAACCGGCCGCGTCGCTGGGCCTACAAACCTACTGGGTCACAGACAACACCACCACGCCCCCTGACCCCACCCTCGTCACTGCCTACGGCAGCCTCACCGATCTCCACCAACGCTTGCAAACCGGCCGGCTGGAAAGCCGGCAAGACTGAAAAGCCATCGTCTGCCCCTGATTTAATCAGGGACCATCGTCTATCGTCCATCGTCTATCGTCTATTTTCAAAGGAGGAAATATGTTAAGAAGAACCCTGTCTCTATTTTTCGGTTTGGCCCTGATGGGCCTGGTTATGGTAGCCTGCTCCCCTGGGGCGGCCGATGAAGAAACGGCCGAGCGGCCGGTCATCAAATTGATCGAAAACAACTGGTCGGCTTCAGAGCTAAACGTCGCTGTAGCCCGCATTATACTCGAAGAGGAAATGGGCTACCCCGTTGAAGTCATTTCCCTGGATGAGAACACCCAATGGGTGGCTCTGACCAGTGGCGACGGCCATGCCAGCCTCGAAGTCTGGCCCTCCGGTCACGCCACCAATATTGCCCAATATATCGAGCAGCAGGAAGTTGTCGAAAATGGCGGCCTGCTGGGCCCCGTGGGGAAGATTGGGTGGTATGTGCCCACCTACGTTGTCGAGCAAAATCCGGCTCTGGCTACCTGGGAAGGCTTTTTAGACCCCGACCAGGCCTCCCTGTTTGCCACGGCCGAAACGGGCAGCAGCGGCCAGTTCCTCGGCGGTGCCCCCAGCTTTGTGCAGTATGACGCCGACATCATCGACAATTTAGGCATGGATTTGCAGGTGATCTACGCCGGTTCTGAGGAAGCGATTCTGGCTCAATTGGATGCGGCCGTTAGTCGCCGAGAGCCACTCTTGTTCTATCTCTGGACTCCCCACGCCATTCACGCCCAATATGACCTGACCGAAGTGCAGTTACCTGATTACAGCGACGATTGTTACGAAGGGGCCGACACCGGCGGCATTGATTGTGACTATCCATCCGACGATCTGTTCAAGATTTTCTGGGCCGGTTTGCGTGATTACGCCCCGGATGCCCACACCTTCCTCAGCAACATGAAGTACACCACCGAGGACCAGATCAGCATGATGGCCGCTGTGGAGCTGGAGGGGATGAGCATTGAAGAATCTGCCCGTCAGTGGATTGCCGATAACGAACCTATCTGGCAAGCCTGGCTGCCTTAGGAGCGGTAATCGGTAATGTCGCTGCGCGACCGCTTCGCGTACGGTAATCGGTAATCGGTAATGTCGCGGTGCG
>JAWOIM010000674.1:0-3021 GCA_046484685.1 Chloroflexota bacterium
TTTGCCCGTAAACGTTAATAGTGGACAATTAGGGCATGTTGGTAGCTACCTGTGTCATTAAACTAAACCTGGCCGGTGTTTACTCCTTAAAGGAGAAGCGGCGCATTGTGAAGTCGATTTTAGCTCGCCTGCCGCGGCAGTTCAACCTGGCCGTGGCCGAGGTGGACTGTCAGGATGTGTGGCAAACGGCCGTTATTGCCCTAGTAACAGTTGGTAACAACAATGCCCTGCTGCACGGTCAGCTCGAAAAAGCGGTCACCTGGCTGACCGACTTCCGTCCCGATCTGCCTATTGATGATTATTGGATTGAGTTTCGCTAATGAGTCTACATAAATTATTAACCCATAGTGCGTATGGCGTATGGCGTATTGCCTACCGGTTACCCACGACCCGCTATACCCTACATGCTGCGCTCTTACTCCTGGCACTCATCCCATTGATCACAGCCGCCCCCGCCCAGGCCCAAACCTCGCCCGGCCTCAGCTTGAGCGTAGAGGCTGGATTTGACGGCTGGTACAAATCGACCTATTGGCTGCCTGTCTACATCAGTGCGGCCAACAGCGGGGCGGCTATCGACGGCGAACTGCGCCTGGTTATCAGCGATGGGCCGGGCAACGAGACAATTTACACCACGCCGCTGGACCTGCCTACCCAATCGGACAAACGGGTGACCATGGTTGTTAAAGTGCCGCGCAGCCTGACCAGCCTGGAAGTGGACCTGGTGGTCAACGGCCGTTCCCTGGGCAGTGCCACCACGCGCACCGGCGGCCTGCGTAACCTGCCCCCTCACACCCTGCTTTATGGCGTCGTTACCCCTGATGGGGGCAGCTTTGACTTTTTGGCCGATGTAGATGGTCGTCGGGGTGAATCGGCTGTGGCTTACCTCAGCCCCCAACATCTGCCCGACACCCCCCCCGCCTGGAGCAGCCTTGACGTTCTCATCTTGCACGACACGGACAGCAGCCAGTTTAGTCCCGCCCAGCGTCAGGCCCTCACCGGCTGGATACAGAGCGGTGGTCAACTGGTAGTGGTCGGTAGTCCCGGCTGGCAGCCCACCAGCAGCAGTCTGGCCGACTGGCTGCCTGTCACGCCGCAGGGCGTAGAAAATATCGACAGCCTTCCCGCTCTCAGCCAGCAGGCAGGCGTGGCCTTCAACTCATCCGGCCCTTATTTAGTGACCAGCAGCAGTCTGCGCCAGGGAGAGTTACTCTGGCATCAGGAGGGCTTGCCCCTGCTGGCCCGGCGTGACTGGGGCGAAGGCGGCGTCTACTTCCTGGCGTTGGATCCCACGCTGGCTCCCCTGCGCGGCTGGACGGGTCAGCCCGTTTTGTGGCAAAGCATTGCCGGGCAGGTGCCTGACTTGACGCCCTGGAGCCAGGGCATACAAAACGGCCGTTCGGCCGTAACGGCCGTCTCTACCCTGGCCCAGCGCACCCTGCCCACGGCGGGCACGCTGATGCTCTTCATGTTTATCTACATTATCTTGATTGGCCCCGTTAACTATAAGCTGCTTAAGCGGCGCGGCCAGCGGGAAATGGCCTGGGTCACGATTCCCGTTCTGGTTCTTATTTTTAGCGGCATTGCTTATGCGACCGGCTTTGGTCTGCGGGGCAACGCCCCCATTCTCAACCAGATGTCTATTGTCACCGGCCAGGCCGGCAGCGAACAGGCGCGCGTGCAGACAATCATCGGCCTCTACTCGCCCAGCCGCAGCAGTTATGATTTGGGTTTGCCGCAAACGGCCGTTGTCTATCCCCTGGTGCGTACGCCCAGTGTAAACGCAGACGTTCGCAGCGGCAGCGGCCACATCATCCGTGACGGCCGCCTGACCGTCAGCGACATCCGTACCGACATTGGCAGCGTGGAGACCTTTGTGGCCGGCAGTTACCAACCGGCTCCGGAGATAATGGCTACGGCTAATTTACGCAACGAAAGTGGTACCCTGTGGGCCGATGTTGAGGTAGTAAATAATGGTGCTTTACCCCTGCAACGGGTGGCAATTATAGCCGGCAATCAAATAGCCATGATGGGCGATCTGCCTCCGGCCGGCAGCCAGAGCCGCCAGCTCGATCTGGGGGCAATGACGGCCACCAGTCCATCCATCATGCCCGGTCCTGGCGGCTTCGTGTCTACCCAATCGCCGCTGCTAACCCATGCCGACACGTTGATCGGCGGCTGGGCGGTCCGTAATGAGCCGGAAATAGCCGCCAAACACGAGTTGTTCAGGGCACTAGAAAATTACTCGGTGACCAGCCAACCGGCAACGGCCGTTCCCCAAATCTTGCTCATCGCCTGGTCCGATGAAGCAATGCTCAGTCTGGACCTGAACCACAATCGCACCGAGCAAATAGCCACAACTCTCTATTTGCTCAGTATTCCGGTAGGCCACCTGACTGCCAGCGACCGGCTGAGCCTGTCTGCTGACCTGATGCGCCCAACCCTTCTTAACAGCAACCAGTCTTACCATGCGGGCTATCGAGATATTTATCTAAACGGCGGCTGGATTGAGTTTGAATATACCCCCTGGTCTGTTTTCCAGGAGATGCAGTTTGATGAGGTGGAGATTGTTTTACAACAACAGCACAGTGGGCTTACACCGCCGGCCGTTTCTCTGTGGGATTGGGCTGCGGGGGAATGGGTGGAAGAAACGGCCGTTGACTGGGGCACTACCCCTATTCCCGACCCCGCCCGCTATCTAAATAACCAAAACAGCATTCGCCTGCGCCTGGACGATCAGACCACCAATACCGGTGTTAGCCTGGTTTATCCCCGGCTGACAGGGCAAGTGGCTGGTGGCGAGTAGCGAGCAGCGAGCAGCGAGTGTCTTACTCGCAACTCGCTGCCTGCCACTATAAAAAATTATGACTAATATTATTGAAATTCAGGGACTCACCAAAAATTATAACGGTCTGACGGCCCTCAAGGATCTGCATTTGAGTATTGAGGAGGGCAGCGTCTTCGGTTTTATCGGTCCCAACGGGGCCGGCAAGACGACCACCATGCGTATTTTGACCACGCTGC
>JAWOIM010000652.1:0-5263 GCA_046484685.1 Chloroflexota bacterium
GCCTGGGCGTCATCGTCCTCCCGAGACGATAGGAGCTCCCGGATCCTGCTCACGTCCTGGTGGACGCCTACGCGCCTTTGTTGGAAAGCGAGGTGAGTCCTTCCCAGCTTCAGGCCTCTATCCAGAAGCGCCAGGCCCTGGAAAGAGGCCTGAAGCTGGGAAGGACTCACCTCGCTTTCCAGCAAAGGCGCGTGGGTGTCCACCAGGACGTGAGCAGAATCCGGGAGCTCCTATCGTCTCGGGAGGACGATGACGCCCAGGCCCTGAGGGAGGGATTGGAGGTCATCTGGGGAGCGATTGAGCGGATCAGCCACGGTCTATGGGAGGTGGAGCGGCAGCACCCCATCGTCTTCGGCATGGCTTTCACCAGGGACGCCCCCACGGAGGCCGAGCACATCGCCCTCTACAGGATGGAGGATTCCCTGGACCAGATCGTCGGGAGCTACAACGCTCTCCTGGTCGAGAAGGTCGAGGGCTTCCGGAGGACGGTGCAGGAAGCCGGTCTTGGAGACTTCTTTGACGGGTAGCCAGAATAGCGACTGGGACAATGTTCAGAACTGGACGCCCAATAGTCTGCCTGAAAACAGCTCAAATGTTTTGGTGCATCCTGGACAGTTGTTTGGAGCAGCGGCGTGGCCCATACTGAATGTGGATCCTACCATACATAACTTGGAAATAGCTGCTGGCTCGGAGTTAACTATTCCTGACGGCCGTTCTCTTACAATCGACGGTGATTTTGTCAACAACGGTTCACTGTCGGATACATTGACCGAACAAGGCACGCTTACTAACATCACAGTGGAGCGCGTTGACAGCGATCACCCCGAAGCCAGTGGCGATGCGACCAACATGGCCACCAGCCGCTATTGGACCATTTCCCCCACCGGCAACGGTTACACAGCCACACTGACTTTGCCGCATGACAATTTATCGGATCCGAAGGTTTGTCGCTGGTTGGATGGTGCAGGTGCAGGGGCGGGCTGGGACTGTCACCGGGATAGCTTTGACGAAACAACCACTATGCGCAATGGCCGTCGCCCCTTTTCAAGCAAAGCGCCCAGAACCTGTCCTCAGTTTACCGCAGGACAGGTTCTACGCCATCATTGAGGGACGTGTAGGCTGCCAAGAATTCCTGGTACAGTTTTTCGCTCCTGGGGATATGCCGCTGGTTGGCTAATAACGCTAACGCCTGGCGATAAAACTGGCGAGCGTTATCGGCTTTCCCCTGACCGGCTAACGCATCGGCCAGTCCGCCCAAACTATTAGCCAGGCTCACATCGTCGCCCAACTCGCGCCAGACATTAATAGACTCCTCAAAAAACGGTTCTGCCTCAGCAAATCGCTCTTGTTTGACGATAACCGCGCCCAAACTGTAACAAATGGAGGCGTATAAAATGAAATGCACATCCGGCTGCCGCGACAGGGCAGCATAGGCTTCCCGGAAATTTTTCTCGGCCTGTTCATACTGCTCCTGGTCAAAATAGATAACGGCAACATTGTACTGCACCACTAATTTTTCCAACCAGATTGACGTTCCTGCCAGATGGCCAAGAGCCTGATGGTACGCCACCAAAGCCTCGTCCATTTTACGTTGTCCCCGTAATACGTTGCCCAGGTTATTAAAGACGCGGCCAGATTCTACCGGCCGTTGCAACGGCCGCCACAAACCAAGCGAAACGGTATACCAGTCGGCTGCTTCATCCGGTTGGCCTAACGCTTCGTAAATAAGGCCCAGGCTGTTGGCGGCTGCCGCCCGCCAGGTGTCACTTTGCCGGGCGGCTGTGGCCGCTTCCCAGGCGGTGAGCGCATATTGTTTGGCCCGGTCATATTGGAATTTGCGCCGGTAATCTTCGGCCAACTGAAAGGCGATTTCACAGGCGGGCAGGCTGTGGGTCGGCAAGGGCGCAATAATGGCAGCCGCTTCCTGGTGTACAGTTAAGGCCTCATCCAGCCGGTTGTGCAACCGGTATAATTGCCCCAGGCGGCCCAGGAAACGGCCGTATAGCGCCCGGTCTGTGTCACAAAAACGATGGTAAACAGCCTCAAACAATGGTAGCCACACCGGCCACAAGCTGCTTTTCTCTACCAGAGGGAAGGCAGCCAACGCCAGGTGCAAGGCCTGGCGGCGCGTATTCTCCACCCCCAAACCCAGCTTTACCGCCCGTAAAATATTGTTGTGCTCCTCCATAAACGTCTGGTTGGGGAAACCGTTCCACTCGGCGACAATTCCTTCCCAATAATCGAGCGCGTACCCCACTATAGGGACGCTTTCCGGAGAAAAAATCGCTGCTGAGTATGCCGCGCCGTTGTCCATCATCTATCGTCTTTTCTCAGGTAAATTCGCTTATAAGAAGTCGCTGGGATAATGAATGATTTCTGTTTGCAAAAATGTTCGGGTCAGGCTGTGGATGCGGTAGCGCATCTGTGCATCCCAGGCTGAGCCATGCGTTTCCAGAAGGGAGCGGTTGATTAAATCCTCAATGGCCGCACTTACCTGGCGCAGGTCTAAAGCGGGGCACAGAGAAGCAATGTAGGCCAGATTGGCCCCAGCGGCCGAATCCGGCGTCTGCATGGCTTTGAGAACAGTCTGGCTTTCACTACCCAGTGCGTGCCACGCTTTCCAATAGATATGCCGGTACATCTCTTCGAGTCTGGTTTCTACCTTTAGCGCGGTCAGGTCAGCTAGAATGGCCGGAATAGTGTGTTTGTCGGAAAGACCTACAATCAGTTTAAGGGCCAAGGGGTTGCCGCCCACTTTTTTATGAATGGCCCCGATCTGTTCGTCAGAAGCGTTGGCCAATTCTAAAAGGCCAATTTTACGGGCCTGTTGGCGGATGAGGTCGGCCGCAGCGGTCACGGATAAGGCCGATAAGGGCTGAACAAAAAAAGATCTGTCGCCTACCGGCCGGTAGCGGGAGGTCAGGACAAATTTACTGGGGTTGGCTAACTTGTTCAAGCCCTCGGCCAGATGGGAGATGTCATCTTCGAAGCCGTCAATGAAGATCAGGCAAGGACGGGATTTTAATAGCTGCATGAGCCGCTTTTCGGTTTCGGCTTCACTGGCCGTTGGTAGGCCTAATTCTCGGGCCAGGGCAGCCTGTAAGTTGGCCAGGGTTAGATTGCCCAATTCCAGGTAAATGGCGCCTATTTTCTGAAAGCGGAGGCTGGGAAGGACCAGGCGGATGGTTTTGTCGGCAACAGCCGTTTTGCCCAGGCCACCCAAACCGGTCACGGCAATCAGCCAGGAATGGTCAGTGGCCAATAGGGCTTCCTTTAGCCGGGCAACATTTTCATCGGCACCAAACAAGGTGTCATAGGTTGGCTCCTTGCCCAGGCTCTGCAATAGTTGAGTGGTTTGCTGTTGGCGAGCGCTTTGCTCCCACTGCATCAAAATCTGAGCCAATTGTTCAATTGCTTTGCGCTGCTCTCGATCCACCTGGTAGCGGTTGTCATACTCCAGTTTGTGGGCAATGCCCCGCATCGTCAGCCGGTCAATGTAATGGGATTTCAGGATTTCTGCCCGGCGAGGACTGGTTTCGGCTAATTGGTTGATGCCCCCCAGCAGCAGCTTGCCGCAGGCGATGAGCCAGATTGATTCTGACGCTTCATTTTCTTCCTGCAAACGCTGTCGCAAGATAAACAGCTTCTTGAAAAAGGTTGGTACCTGCTTGCCGGTAGATATACTGCTTAAGGCAGCAGCAGTCCCTGCCCTAAAGTGACCCAGAGCAAACTCTTCTATTCCCATTGCACGTTGCCCTCCTTGATATCGGTGTGTAGAAGATTTTCCGATTGTTTACAGATATTTATATTAATCAACAGTGGCAGTTACCGACGATTGGAAGCAGCTTGTCGCTTACTGGTAGTCAGGATGATGTACGGAAAGCAAGGTCCGCAAGGGTATCCTGCGTAAATTCGCACGATTTTTCGGGTAGGCGCACAGATTTGCACACATTCACACACTGTCTGGCTGGTAGTCCATGATAGACTATTGACGCTTTTTGTTCAAGCAATTTGCCAATTTGCCGATACGGTAGCCAATTAACGATAGATTAGCGATTGGGCATTATGATACACCTTATAGATTGATTCCTATCTTTCTTTTATGGACCGCAGACTGAAGTTGGGTAAGTCACCGCTGGTTTTACTCCTGGTTACAGCACAATGTGACGAGGAATTTGTAGTGCGCTGCCTGTGTCAGATGCGACAACAAAACATCAACGTATGGCTGGTCAGCCTTTATCCTGGCCTGGTGGCCGGCATAAATGGTGTCTGGCTGCGGCCGGATGAGAACCTGGCCGATGTTGACGCAGTTTTGCAGGGACAGGCTCCCCGGCTGCTGATTTTGCCCGGCCCGGACCACTGTACGCTGCAACTGTTGTTAAACCCGCGGGTAAGTGAACTGATAGAGACGACGCTGCAAGACGGCGGCTGTGTGGCCGCCAGTTCAGCCAAAACTGAAGAGATATTACGACGCAGTGGTTTGGTCTTGGCTGAACGTGACCCTTGTTTCTTGTTTCAGGACCATCGGCCGTTGGCAACCTTTATTGATCAACTGCTGACCCAAACCGCATCCTGGCAAGAGCAAGTTTATTAACCTGCTACAAAAAGCGTGTGTCTGGTCTGGCACACACTGTCACGACAGAGGAGAAATGTCAATGCCTAAAGGAATCGCACATGTTTTGCTGTTTACCGGCTTCTTGCTGAGCTTATTCTTGCTGTTGCCGGTCAACGCTGAGGAGAGTGGGTCACTATCAACAACTGTTTCTGGTGAAACGCCAAGTTTTTCAGAGTGTGAACCAACAGTACCACCTGAAGTTGAGCCTAAAGATTATTCCTATAAGCTTTACCTACCAATTATAGCCAAGCCTGCTTTTGCCATCATTGGTGGGGAATTGCGCTTACACACAAATAATGATCGCCACAAAGGATTAACATTTTTCATTACAAATACGATTTTTTTAAATTATAGTGATGTTCATTTTTCTTATCCATATCAACATCAACCAGTGAAGGCGAGAGTTTATTATGATCATGGGTATTGCATTCAAACAACTTTTACAGAGACTAATCACCACATCTTTTTGAGAGGCCAAGATGCAGGTCCAATTACAGTTGGTGTTAATCATATTAACGTGGAATTTGAACTTGGCTCTGAGCATGGCTCGGCTACCGCCACAATGCCCTTCACTTTTTTCTACATACCTGATGGTGATTTTCCCCCAGTAGTAGATGCGGTGAATACAATGGAGGATTTAGGCTGGGA
>JAWOIM010000686.1:0-5823 GCA_046484685.1 Chloroflexota bacterium
GGTGGGGAGGGGACGTCACCTCCCCACCTTTTTGCCTTAAACTACAATATTGACCAAACGGCCGCGCACGACAATTACCTTGCGCGGCGTTTTGTTGTTCAGCCAATCTTCCTGGATTCGTTCCGACGCCAGGGCAATCTGCTTCAGCGTCTCCTCATCGGTGCCCGCCTCCACTTCAATCTTTTCGCGTACCTTGCCGTTCACCTGGACGACCAGTTCAAAGGTGTCTTCTTTGGCCGTTTCCTCGTCCCAAACCGGCCAGGGCTGCTGGTGGACGCTGTAGTCGTGGCCACGGGACGTCCAAAGTTCCTCACTGATATAGGGGGCAAAGGGGGCCAGTAGCAGCAGAAGCGAATCGACCGCCTCGGTCCAGGCCGCGGCCGAAATGTTGGCCTCACGCTGGGTGGCAGTCAGACTGTTGCGCAGTTCCATCAGGGCGGCCACGGCCGTATTAAACGAAAAGCTCTCAATATCCCGCGTTACCTTGCGGATTACCTGGTGGGTTTTGCGTTGCAGCGCCCGCGTGGCCGTCTCATTTACGGCCGTTGGACTGTAACGATGATGGCCCAACTCCCAAACATCTTGCAGCAGGCGCTGTGGACCTTTGATGCCGTCATAGTTCCAGGGGCCACCCTGCTCCCACTTAGAAAAAAACATCAGATAGGTGCGCACCGTGTCCGCACCATATTTATCGACCAGTTCATCAGGAGCCACCACATTGCCGCGTGATTTCGACATCTTCTCATTGTCCTCACCCAGGACCATGCCCTGGTTGTACAGAGCAATCATCGGCTCATCAAAATCGATCAGTCCCATATCACGCATTGCTTTGGTGAAGAAGCGGGTATAAATCAGGTGCATGGTGGCGTGTTCAATGCCGCCGGTGTATTGATCGACCGGCAGCCAGTAATCCCCCTCGGTGGGGTCAAACGGCCCCTCGTCGTAGTCGGGACTCAGATAGCGGTATTGGTACCAACTGGAACACATGAAGGTATCCATGGTGTCCGTTTCGCGGGTAGCCTGGCCACCGCAGCCGGGGCAGTCGGTGTGCAGAAAGCCCTCGTGGTATTTCAGCGGGCTTTCGCCGGTGGGCATAAATTCGATGTCGTCGGGCAGCAGGACGGGCAGTTGGTCGTCGGGCACAGGCATCGCGCCGCAGGTGTCGCAGTAGACGACGGGAATGGGCGCGCCCCAATAGCGCTGGCGGCTGATCAGCCAGTCGCGCAGCCGGTAGTTGATCGATTTCTGGCCAATGCCCTGCGCTTCCAGCCAGTTGGTCACTTTCTCCACTGCCTCGGACATGGGCGTGCCGTCGAACTGACCGGAGTTGACCATGTGGCCTTCTGTTTTGGAGGTGTAGGCTGCCGCCAGCGGGCCGTCACTCTCTTCACGGCTGGGATCACGGATGACTTCGACGATGGGCAGATCGAATTTGGTGGCAAACTCGAAGTCCCGTTCGTCGTGGGCGGGCACGGCCATGATGGCCCCGGAGCCGTAGCCCATCAGCACATAGTCGGCCACCCAGACGGGGATGCGGGCCTGATTGACGGGATTGATGGCATAGCCACCGGTGAAGACGCCCGTTTTTTCCCGATCGGCCGTTTCCCGGTCAATGTCGGTCATGCGCTCGGCGCGGGCACGGTAGTCGGCCACGGCCGCTGCCTGCTCCGGTGTGGTCAGCTTTTCTAGCAGCGGATGCTCCGGGGCCAGGACCATAAAGGTGGCCCCCCACAGCGTGTCGGGTCGGGTGGTAAAAACGGGAATCTCGTCTCCCTGTTCGGTTGTGAAAACGACTTTAGCCCCGACGGAACGGCCGATCCAGTTTTCCTGCATTACCTGGACCCGTTCCGGCCACTCAATCTGACTGAAATCCAGCAGCTCTTCGGCATAGTTAGTCGTTTTGAAGAACCACTGCTTTAGATTTTTCTTGATGACCGGCGTACCGCAGCGCTCACAGTGACGGTCTTCGCCCCAGACCTGTTCGCGGGCCAGGGTGGTGTTGCATTGGGGGCAAAAGTCAACGGCCGCCTGCTGGCGGTAGGCCAGCCCGGCCTCCATCAGCTTTTTGAAGAACCATTGGGTCCATTTGTAATATTTGGGATCGCAGGAGACCGCTTCTCGCTCCCAATCGAACATGGCCCCCATGCGCACCATCTGCGCCCGCATCCGCTCGATGTTAGCGTAGGTCCATTCTTTGGGGTGGGTGCGATGTTTGATGGCCGCGTTTTCGGCCGGCAGGCCAAAGGCGTCGAAGCCCATGGGGAAGAGGACGTTGTAGCCCTTCATGCGCATAGTGCGGGCGCGGGCGTCGCTGGGCGTCATGGCGTACCAGTGGCCGATGTGCAGGTCGCCGCTGGGGTAGGGCAGCATGGTCAGGGCATAATGCTTGGGGCGGCTGGGGTCAATTTCTTGCCGGTACAGACCCGTTTCGGCCCATTTGGCCTGCCATTTGCGTTCAATTTCGTTTGGGTTGTATGGGTTGCTCATTGTCGGTATCTCCCGTTTTTAGAAGTAAAAAGTAAGAGGTAAAAAGTAAGAAGTAGACTTCTCACTTCTGACTTTTCACTTTTCACTTGATAAACTCAATCGCCCGCGGTCCGAAGTCGGTCGCATTCTTCGGAGCGGCGCTGTGGCCGCCGCTTTCGTAGCTGATCAGCGTAGCCTGTGGTATGGCTTTTACCAGTTCGCCCGCCCGGCTGTAGGGGATGACCGGGTCATCTTTGGCCCAGGCCAGCAGGACGGGCTGGGTAAGGTGGGCCAGCTTGTGGCTGTCCCGGTAGGCGGGGGCGGTCAGGATAAGGTGACTGACCCGCTGCGGGTGGGCCAGGGCGGTCGCTAAAGCGACGCCGCCGCCCCAGCTTTTGCCCATGAGTACGGCCGTTTCCTTTTGTAGTCCGTTCATTATATTAATGATGGTAGAAACGGCCGTGTCCCCCAGCAGGGGCAAATGGCCGCTGGCCGGAGAGTCACCCCAGCCGGGCATATCAACGCTAACCGCACAAAAACCGGCTGCACCCAGCGGGGCCAACAGTGGCTCCCAGGTGTGCCAACCATTGCGCTGGCTCCAGCCGTGAATACCCAGCACCAGCCGGCCTGACGGTTCACCCGCCAGCTTGCCGTACACGGTCGTATGATCCAGCTTAATAAAAACGTCGTCTAAACGCATTGTACATTCCTGTTATGACCGAGGACGGAGTGGCTCAATCTCCGTCCTCGGTCTTTCGTCTTCGGTCAACTACTAAAAACAAAAAACCCCTTTCGTCTTCAGAGACGAAAGGGGTTCCGCGGTACCACTCTGATTGATGGTCTATTATGGACCTGAAGGGGCTCGAACCCTTGACCTCTACAATGCCATTGTAGCGCTCTCCCAGCTGAGCTACAGGCCCGTGACGCTGCTTTTGGCAGGCAACGACTTGCAATTTTACCTTATTTTTGCAAATCGTCAATCCCAAATGCAAATTAAATACCATCCACTCAAACAGATAACGGGTGTGAGCCGTCGTAAACTACTCCCAATTGTTACCTATCAACTGGTTTCATCCACGCAGTTCCCAGGCGAGTTCAGCACGGGGATGTTACGCTTACAGCCGGTGGCGTAACTCTCTTTCTATAACTACACAGCTATACGGGTGTGCCTACTACTCCTGTTCATAACCTTTAAGAAGATATGCAGTTGTCAAGGTGGACCTGAGGAGACTCGAACTCCTGACCTCTACAGTGCGATTGTAGCGCTCTCCCAACTGAGCTACAGGCCCTAAATGTCTGGTACTTCTTACCGCTTACCGCTTACTTCTTACTTTCTTTACTGCTGTTATTGTAGCGGATGTGGCAGAATCGTCAATGGAAATTATATGTCAATTAGTATTTATCGCGCCCCCTCACAAATATTGTATACTCAGCCTGGGGCGTTCGATAATCATCTAATGCCTCTGTTTTATATACCCCATAATTCATGGAGGAAACAATGGACAAAAAATATAAGATTACCCTGACCTACTGTGTACCTTGAGATTATAGTGAAAGAGCCGTCCGGGCGACGGCCGATTTGCTCCACGATTATCAACACCTCATTGATACGTTTACCCTGGTAACGGGCACAAAAGGTGTTTTCGATGTAGATGTAGATGGCGAGTTAATTTTTTCAAAAACAGAGCTGGGCCGTCATGCTGAACCAGACGAAGTGCTGGCTTTGTTCAAGGAATTTGTCGGTCCCAATGTAGACGTTTATCCGCGATCTTAGTCATCTTATGCCCACAACACGCCCGCACCCGCTCTATTCTCGGTTAGGCTGCACAGTCTGGCTGCTGTTTATAATGGTGTTGGGCATTGTTTTGTTTGTTAATGGGGGGAGCCTTTTTAGTCCTGGTCCGCTGAGCGCAATCAGCCCTCAAGCCGAGCCAATCGGGGGCTTCGATTCACATGCCGCGTTTGAGACAGCTTGCGCCACCTGCCATGTACCCTGGCAAGGTGCCAATGCCGCCTTGTGTCTGGATTGCCACCAGGCTATCGGTCAGCAGCAAAGCGACGGGGTGGGGCTGCACGGCCGTTTACCCCATACGGATCGCTGCACCCAATGCCATACCGAGCATCAGGGGCGTCAGGCCAATATCAACCTGATGGACCGGCATGAGTTTGATCATGATCAACTCACTACCTTTAGCCTCTTAAAACACGCATTGAATTACGAGGGGACGGCGCTGCTTTGCCAGGATTGTCACCGTGAGGGCCGGCTGCTGGCAGCCACAGTGGACTGCCATACCTGCCATATGGCGGCTGACCCTGTTTTTACCGCTGACCACAGCGCTTTATTTGGCACAGAGTGCGCGGCCTGCCATGATGGTCTGGACAGCATGGCCGATTTTGACCATCAGACTGTATTTGTTTTGGATGGCGCCCATGCCACTTTGTCATGTCAGACTTGCCACAGCCAACAGGTTTTTACCGGAACTCCCAACAGTTGCAGCGGTTGTCACCAGGAACCAGCAGTTCATGCCGGGCTTTTTGGCCTGGATTGTGCCCGCTGCCATACGACTCAGGCCTGGACGCCGGCTGAATTGACCAGCCATATATTCCCCCTGGATCATGGGGATGAAGGGATTATTGCCTGTCAAACCTGCCACGAGCGTGTCTACACAACCTACACTTGTTATAATTGCCACGAACACGAACCGGAAGATATTCGTGAGGAACATGAAAAAGAAGACATTTTTGAATTTGCCAACTGTGTTGACTGCCATCCCACCGGCCTGGAGGATGAAGCCGAACGCATGATGGAAGGTCCTTGACTGTGCGCAGAGTTCTGCTGGCTTTTACAGCTATTATTGTGGGGATTGTCTTTGCCTCCGGCAGCGTCATGTTATTGACCGACAATCATTTATTTATGCCCGATAACCAGCTTTATGACTTGCAAATTTTGGCTGAATCGGTCCGTTTATCACTGACGTTGAATCCGGTTGAGCGAGCTGCTCTCTCTCTTGATTGGGTCAGTCGCCGCCTGGATGAAGTGGAATCGATGGCCAATACACGCTTTTTGCCGGCAGCCCTGGCTAATTTGGAGGCCGAACTAGATACGGCCGTACATCATATTCTTAACACGCCAGCCGCCGATCAGCCACCTCTGTTAGAGCGGTTAGACAGGCTTTTGATCCGGGCTGAAGTTGTAAGTGCCAACCAGCGAAAAATCGTGGGGTTTGTCATACAGCCAGGGGTAGTACTTTCCATCCCAGAAGTTATCTTCTTCCAGTTCGGTATTGGTTTTTTGCATTAGAATCTCTCGCCCCTGAGCCCTTGCCGAGGGTCCGAACGGTCCAGCCCCCGTACGGG
>JAWOIM010000067.1:0-11953 GCA_046484685.1 Chloroflexota bacterium
CGTTCCAGAAGACCACGGCCGTTTCGCCAACCCCCATGTTCGGCCCGGCCGTATGACCCATTGGCTGCTCCAAGAGGTAATCCAGCAGCAGCTTCCCCTTGTAGCCCAGTGTGATGCTATCCCAGCCGCTCGGCTCACCGATAATGCAATAGTCGGGTTGGTACTGACCGGCGGCGTGGCGTGCCCCTTTGGAAGTGGCCGCTTCTTCTTCCACGGCCCCGATGACGATCAGGCGCGTGCCGGGGGTCAGGTTGGCCTGGGCGGCGGCCATGATAAAGGTGGCCAGCGGCCCTTTGGCATCGATCGTACCCCGACCGTATAACCGGCCGTTTTCCACCCGCACCGGAATCTCCCCCGGCACCGTATCCATGTGACCCAGCAGGACGATTTCACAGGTGAAACGGCCGTTTTCATCCGGCTGCCCCCGGTCACCCACCACATTGCCGGCGGCGTCAATATGGCTGCGTAGACCCAACTGGGTCATTTGGGCTGCCAGAAAGTTGGCTAAGGCGGCCTCTTCACCCGACAGGCTGGGAATGGCCACCATTTTTTCTAACAATTGAACGGCGAATTTGTCCATAAACCATCTCCTTCTGGCATACAAAAAAACCTGCCAGACCTCTGAGGCCCGGCAGGCTGTTGTCGTGTCATACTCAGAAGTTTCGGTAGGGGTGTTAGATGATCTTCTTACGGATGTTGGAGCTGAGATAGTCGAGGCTGGCTACTACCAGGGCAATGGCAATCATCATGACGCTGGCCTGCGGATAGCGCAGCAGGTCGATTTGCTGTTTGAGGACAAAGCCGATCCCCCCGCCCCCCACAAAGCCGATGATGGTAGACATACGCACATTGATATCCCAGCGATAAAAACTGAAGGCGATATAAGGGGGGATAATTTGGGGCACAATAGCAAAAGCAATCGTTTGCAGCTTGTTGGCCCCCGTGGCGGTAATCGCTTCGACCGGTCCGGAAGAGATGCTTTCTACCTGTTCCGAGAAGAGTTTACTCAGGGCGGCAATGGAGTGCAGGGCCAGGGCCATGAGACCGGCAAAAGGACCCAGGCCTACCCAGATGACAAAGACGATGGCCATAATCAGCGTTTCGATGGAGCGCAGGGTGTTAAAGATAGTACGGGCAATGCCGTAGACGATGATGCCGATGGGAAACGGCCGTTTTGGATCCACCCCCAATGAAATCAGTGCCGCGATACTACCCCCGATCAGCGCCGGGATGGTGGTCCAATTTTCAGGCTGATCAAACAGGTAGAGCCAGTTTAACCCGGAGCCGATGCCATAAATGGCCACACCTACTCCAAAAAAGGCGATTGCAGCCGCCACCAGCCGCGCCGGAAAGCCCGCCAGCTTCATGATGGCTTCCTGCCCGTAGCGGCTGCCCAGCGAAGCGGCGATTAAGCCGCCAATCAAGGCCATGAAGGGTGGCCCCACCAGCCGTACAAAGTCAGATAGAACAAAAATAAAGTTGCCAATAAAGCCAAAAGAAAGAGTGAAAATACCAATCTGATAGGGACCAAGCTGACCTTGTAGCCAACGGCCCCAGACCAGGCCTAGATGGGCAAACACGCCCAAGGCGAAGAAGAGAAGCAGTGCCACCACCGTCAGACGGGCTAAAAATGAGGCAATGGTTTTGGGAGACGGCCGTGTTGGCGTCATGATCGATTGGCCCATGTACATGATGAGCCAGCTAAGCGCCACCGCTCCGGCCAGGCTGCCCAATCCGATCCAGCTATTTGTACTCAGTTGAGCCGAGTAGCCCATCATACCGTTAGCCAGCCAGCTAAAAATTCCGGCCCCAATCGGCAGCCCGATCAACGCCCCGGTAATGCCCGCTACCGGCATTCTGACTTCACCCATTACGTTGCGGGCACCGAGGAAAGAGAGGGGTACGGCCAGGGCCACACCAATGGTTGATGCCAGCAGAGCCATCAAAATCGTCTCCAGCATCCGCTCATATGTAATTTCCATCGTGCTGCTAAAGCCGGTAATGGCCGACGTTTCCGGGTCAACGGCAAATATGTCGGGTGAGGCCATCATGCGCAAGACGCGAATAAACGTATCCTGGCGAGCCGGCCTGGTGGCCAATTCCAGATCAATCTGAGTGGACTCCACCGCCACCGCATAAACGACTATGACCACCAGCACCAGCAAAAAGCTGCGTAGGGCATTTCGCAGCGGATTAATGTCTTCTTGCTTTTTACGACTCTTTATACTCATAGTTTGTTCAAAGGTTGCCGAGGGGCAAAGTGGCAAAGTGGCGGAGTTTTACTGCTTTGCCACCGTGCAACCTTGCCACTTTGTTAAATCAACCGCTTACGCAGCCGGGCGCTTACATAGTCTAAGATACTGACTACCAGGGCAATGGCAATAATCATGACGCTGGCCCGGCGGTAGAGCAGCAGATTGACATTTTGCTGCAATACGTAACCGATACCGCCGCCACCGACAAAGCCAATGATGGTGGACATACGTACATTAATATCCCACCGGTAGAAAATGAAGGAAATGTAGGGTGGAATAATTTGGGGCACGACGGCAAACACAATCGTTTGCATTTTGGTGGCCCCGGTAGCCGTAATGGCTTCAATAGGACCATCGGCAATGTTTTCTACTTCTTCAGAGAACAGCTTGCCCAGGTCGGCGATGGAGTGGATCGTCAGGGCCATAATGCCGGCAAATGGTCCCAGCCCCACCCAAATCACAAAGATAACGGCCAAAATAATTGGCTCAATAGAGCGTAACGTGTTGAGTATACCGCGCACGAAGGTGTAAATGGTCATACCCAGCGGCAGTTGTTTCTGTGCCGGTACAGCCAGAGACAAGACGGCCGCAACCGCACCGATAATCAGAGCCGGCCAGATGGTCCAGTTGGCCACATTTTCAAACTGGTAGAGCCAGTTCAGGCCAGACCCGATGCCATAGACGATGACGGCCGTTCCCCCCAAAGTCAGCAGTAACGTCATCAGTTTAGCCCCACTTCCTTGCAAACGGCGTATTGCTTCGTCCCCATAACGGCCGCCCAACGACATTGCTGTCAGAATAGCCGCCAGACCGACCAGGAAGGGGAACAACAGTTGCATGAAGTCAGCTAAGACAAAGACCAGATTGCCTAGAAAGCCAAAAAAGCCCAGGTTATCCCGCAGCCATTCGCCCGCAGGCAGGCCCAGATAGGCCAGCAGCAGCAGATTAAACAATACCAACAGCAGCACCGCCAGCAGACGGATCTGGGTGGTGAGACGCTGCCCGCCTGTTTGGGGCCGGCTGTCTAGCAGCGACGGGCCAAAATATAACAGGGACCAGATAAGACCGGCCCCGGCCACAAATGTACCGACACCCAGCATCGTTTGAGTTGCCACCTGGAGCGTAGCCATGTTGATCACATCGGCAACGATGCTGGCCAACCAGGCTCCAATAGGAATAGCAATAACAGCGGCCATAATGCTGGCCAGTGATCCCTTAACTGTTTCCATCAGGTTGCGGGCGGCCAAAAAGGAGAGAGGAACGGCAATCAGGGTGCCAATGGTCGAGGCCATCAGGGCCATAAAGATTGTTTCCAGAATCCGTTCCCAGGTGACGACGCTGGCATCGCTCAAGCCACTGATTTGCTGGCCAACCAGTTCTCTTACCTCAATTGTCTGCGGTTCATCAGAGATACGCACATCAGGCAGCGTGAACTGGGTCACAAAAGTGCCGTCTGCATCAGCCCTGAAGGTGGTTATCTGGCGGGGAGTGGCCTCGGCGCCAGGGGGGTGCCAGCGTAGGGAACCCCGGGCAAAGGGGGGGAAGCCTTCGCCATATAAGGTTAGCCGATCCTGTGGGGTATTGGCACAATTGGGCTCCAGCGTCATTAGCCGCCCTTCAGACGGCCGCTGCGTAGCCAACGGCTGCTCCGGGCAGGGCGTGCGCAGTGTTAGATGAACGCTGCGTGTTTCCGTATCGTAGTTAAAAAGCTCCGGCCGGGCCAGATCGCGCAGCATATTGATTAAATTTTCTTGTCTTTGGGGTTCTAGCGGACGGCGCAGATTGACTTCAGTAGCCTGAACGGCATAGGCATAGAGCAAAAAGCCAAATACCATCAGCAGAATATTGCGTACCAGGCGATAACGCGGCCCTTTATCTTTACGTTTCATCTAAATAGACCCTACACTGAACACTGTATGCAAAGCGGTTGCACAGCGACATTACTAGACACTGATTATCGGAATTAGCCAATGCGCTCGGCTTCTTGCCCATAAATCTCTTTGAAACGTTCGTCATTGATCTCACTAGGCGTGCCATCAAACACCAGGCGGCCTTCATTCAGGGCAATGGCCCGGGTACCATACTGTTGCACCAGATCCAAAAAGTGGAGGCTGCACAAGACGGTAATGTCATCTTCCCGGTTAATTTGCTGCAAATAGCGCATGATGCTGTGGGCCAGGGCCGGATCCAGACTGGCGACCGGTTCATCGGCCAGCATTATTTCCGGCTCTTGCATCAGGGCACGGGCAATGCCTACCCGCTGCCGCTGGCCACCGCTTAACTCATCGGCCCGATTCTGTGCTTTTTCCCGAATGCCCACTCGCTCTAAATTGGCGTAGGCTCGTTCCATATCTTTTTTAGGAAAACGGCCGAATACACTGGCAATCGGATTCACATAGCCCAGACGACCGCTAAGAACGTTGGTCAACACGGTGGAACGGTCTACCAGATTAAAATGCTGGAAGATCATGCCGATTTTGCGCCGTCCCCGTCTTAGTTCTTCACCCGTTACATGTGAGAGTTTGGTGTCATGCCACCAGATTTCTCCCTCTGTGGGTTCAATTAGCCGGTTGATACAGCGCAGCAACGTGCTTTTGCCCGAACCGCTCAAACCAATAATGGTCAAAAGCTCGCCTTCCGGTACTTCAAAACTGACATCCCGTAAGGCAACGGTGCCATCATCATATACTTTTGTGAGATTTTTTACTCTTAACACGGTGGGTGTCCCTCCACCACAACTGTAATGGGCAAGCAAGAAACCGGGTTTTCCTGGGTTTGATATTGAAGACGGTGTTGCAGTAAAAAACCCGGTTTCTCTAAAGCTAACTTAAAAAAGAAGCCGGGAGCCTTACTCATGAACTCCCGGCTTCTTATGGTTACGTATTACTCTTGGTTAATTGAAGATATCCTCTTCGGTCAGACCCAGAATGGTCATGAAGGAACGTACCGGATCGTAGAAGCTGTCGCTAACCGGGTCAATTCCTGTCCAACTGTAGAATTCACCAGAGCAGATTGATTCCTGGCAGGCGTCTGTTTGGGTGAACTCAACCAGAGAGTCGATGATGCGCTGGGCCAGCGGGAAGGGGAAATCCGGGCCAAAGGAGACGGTGTCGTTCGGGATTTGCGGCGTCAAGGCCAGAATTTCAGTCTCCTCAAAGATTTCGGGGTAGGTGGCAGCTACAGGCTCGCGGGCATCCAGGATGCGATACCCACCTTCATCCGGGCCACCGGCGACCAGAATGTGGCCGTTGTCCATCCGTTCCGGATCTTCACCAGCTTCACGCCAGATTTCCGGATCATCAACACCGTATTGCCACTGACCGCTGGGCAGCAGGGGCGGGCTGAAGTAGGCAGTAGCGAAATCGGCTTCACCGGTGAACACGGCACTCATGGCACCACCGTGGCCACCGCAGGCGCTGGTTTCACCTGGCTCAATACCATTCTCTTGCAGGAAAACCTGGGGATAGAGGTAGCCGGAGGTGGAGCCAAAGTCAGGCACACACCAGGTTTTGCCTGCCAGGTCTTCGATGGTTTCGATGCCGCTGTCGGCGCGAACGACGAATTGGGAAGCGTACCAGCTCAGGCCAAAGCGGACGGCGGCCGCTCCAACGGTGACGCCACAACGCTCATTGGCCAGCACATAGCCCAGGGCCGGGATAAAGCCAATGGTGTCATCGGGGGAGGCACACATTTCCTCGATGGCGGCAGCATAGCTGGTGGGCACGATGACCTCAAATTTGAGGCCGGTGGCCTCTTCCAGGGCGTCGGCCATCACTTGACCACCGCTAACGATAACGGCCGCTTCGACGGAAGGCACGAACAGCACCTTAATCGGCCGTTCTTCAGAGCCTAGAGGCGCTCTATCACTCTCAGCCTCCATTTCGGCCTGCTCTACAACTTCGACAATACGGGTGACTTCAACTTCAATTTCTACTTCGCGTTCTTCGACAACCGTTTCGCCCGGCACAACGCGCGTTACTTCGACTTCAACGGTTTCTGTTTGTACTTCGGGTTGGCAGGCCACCAGAGCCAATAAACCAACCAGTAAGGCAATAACTGACCATTTGATGTGAATCTTTTTCATCTTATTCCTCCATTTTTTAGTAAGGACAGATTCTTTTCTTCTTCTTGTAGAAAAGTATACGGTTAAATGTGAGCGTTCTGTGTGCCGGTTTTAAGAACGCCCATCAGGGACATTATTGTAAAGCAATCAATTGCAGATGCAAACAATTTACCGGATTAGATGCTGCTATGTTGCCCATTGTACGATCTAATTTACTTTTTGTCTGTTAATATCTCTTTAACGACTGCAACTACTTCATCAATCTCCTGGCGGCTAATAACCAGTGGTGGAACCAGCCGCAGTACCGTGGTCCCGGCTGTCAATGCCAGGATGCCACGCGCCATCAACGCTTCAACATGGGGCATGGCCCGTTCCTTTAGCTCTACACCGATGAGCAGACCCAATCCGCGTACCTCTCGAATCAGGGGGGACTCAATTGTTTGCAGTTGCACTCGGAAATAGCGGCCCATTTCGGCAGCCCGGCCAACCAGCCCTTCATTGGCCAACACATCAAGCACAGCCAGAGCCGCAGCGCAGGCCACTGGATTGCCGCCAAAGGTGGAACCGTGCAGCCCGATGCCAAAGCCTTGTCCCCGCGGTCCAACGGCCACTGCCCCCATCGGTATACCACCGGCCATGCCTTTGCCCAGCGCCATCAGGTCGGGCACGATTTCCATGTGTTGGCTGGCCCACCAGCGGCCGGTACGGCCGAATCCCGTCTGCACTTCATCCACAAGCAGCAGGGCACCCCGTTCGTCACAGAGACGGCGGGCAGCCTGGAAATAGGCAGCCGAGCCGGGTCGTACGCCCCCTTCTCCCTGGACAATCTCCAGGATAACGGCGGCGGTCTGGTCGGTAACGGCCGTTTCCAATCGTTCGATATTGTCAAAAGGCACGTGGCTAAAGCCGGGAACCAGAGGCATAAAAGGCTGCCGGTACTTCTTGTCAAAGGTAGCCGACAGCGCGCCCAGGCTGCGCCCGTGAAAGCCGCGCATGGTGGCTACCACGTGGGGCCGTCCTGTACTGAGCCGGGCAAACTTGAGGGCACTTTCTACCGCCTCGCTGCCGGAGTTGCAAAAGTAGAGGCGGTCCAGGCCGGGCGGCAATACGGCCGTTAAACGCTCCATCAGCGCTGCCCGCTGCGGGTTGTAAAATATTTCCTGGCAGGTTATTAACTGCTCCGCCTGGCGGGCAATGGCCGCCACCACCTGGGGGTGGCTGTGGCCCACATTAGCCACGGCAATGCCGCCAATACAGTCGATGTAGGAGCGGCCGTTCTCGTCCCATACCCGGCTGCCTTGACCCCGCACCAATACCAAATCTCGCTTGCCGTAGACGCCCGTGCTGTGCCGGGCTTCGATTTCTTGAACGGTACTCATTGTTTAGCCTCTGACCGAGGACGGAAGACGGAGGGCCGAATAAATGCTCCGTCTTCGGTCTTCCGTCCTCCGTCCGTAATAGTCGTGCCCAAGCCGTCTAGCGCCCGCAAAATCGGCCTTTGACCCCGCGCATCGCCCAGGACCACGCGCCCCACACCGCCGGCCAGGGCTTCCTGCGCTCCCAGCAGCTTGATTCGCATTCGCCCTTCGGCGTGAGTTTGGCTGATGGTTTTAATGTCGGCCAGGTCAATGCGGGGAATGAGGCTGTCCTCATCGGGAAAGTGGCGCAGCACCCCCGGCACGTTGGAGAGAATGAGCAGGTCGCCGGCCTGGAGCGCAGCAGCCGTAGCCGCCGCCGCCCGGTCGCCATCGACGTTAATGGCCTCGCCGTCGCTGCTAAGGGCAGGTGGAGTCAGTACGGGCACGTAGCCGCTATCTAAGAGCTGGTGGAGCAGATTGGTGTTGACCGTATCGACCGTGCCGGTGTAATTGTCGCGCACAATGACGGTACGGCCGTCTACCACTGCCCGCACCGCCTTTTTGCGCCGGCCCTGCCAGATACGGCCGTCTAATCCCGACAGGCCAATCGCGTTGACCCCCCGCGCCTGCAGCCGTTCCACCAGCCCTTTATTCATCTGGCCGCAGTAGACCATCTGGAAAATTTCCAGCGTGCGCCGGTCGGTCAGGCGGCTGGTGTAGCCGCTGGGTGAGGTGATAAAGCGGGGCGGATGGCCCAACTGCTCAGCCACCTGGTTGGTCAGATGGGAACCACCGTGAATCAAAACCAGCCGTCGCCCCTGCTCAACCAGGTGAGCCACGTCGTCACAGACGGCCTCATAATCAATCCCTTCACTGCCACCTACTTTGATAACAAGCATAGTTGCCTCCGGTAAGAGAGTGAAAAGTGAGAAGTAAATAGTGAGAAGTGAAAAGTAAGTAGTGAGAAGTGAGTGTGTCCTCCCACTTTCTACTGTTTACTTTCCACTGTTTACTGTTTACTTTCCACTGTTTACTGTTTACTTTCCACTTAAATGGGATGCAGCCCCACAAACTCCAACCCCATCGTCTCCGGCAAGCCATGCATCAGGTTCATGGCTTGCACGGCCGTTCCCGCCGCCCCTTTCATCAAATTATCCAGGGCGCTGATGACCACCAGCCGGTTGCTGCGCGGGTCTTTCTCAAAACCGACGTCACAAAAATTGCTCCCGGCCAGAATTTTTGGCTCCGGGTAGCGGTAAACGCCGCGCCGTTCTTTGACCAGGCGCACAAACGGCTCCTCCCGGTAGGCGTCGCGGAAGAGGCCCCACACGGCCCGCTCGTGCAAATCGTCACGCAGAAAGACGTGGGCGGTGCAGAGAACGCCGCGCACCAGTTCAACGGCCGTTGCCGAAAAATGCAGCTCGAACCGGCCCGATACCTGTTCGATTTCTGCCTGGTGGCGGTGGCCGGTGGGGGCAAAGGAGCGCACGGCACCGCTTCGTTCCGGATGGTGGCTGGCCAGGCTGTGGCTGTTGCCCCCTTCGGAAGAGCCGACCTTGACCTCAACTATGGCCCGTTCGATCAGGCCGGCCCGGGCCAGCGGCCAGAGAGCCAGATTGGTGGCGGTGGCGTTGCAGCCCACGCCGCTGACGTAGCGGGCCTGGCGCAGCGCTTCCCGGTATCGTTCGGGCAGGCCGTAGACAAAGTGGGACAGCCAGTCGGGGCTGGGGTGGGCACGGCCGTACCATTCTCGATAAGCCCCTTCATCCCGCAGCCGAAAATCGGCCGACAGATCGATAATACGCCCGGCCAGTTCGGCGAAGCGGTCGATTTGCTGCGCCGCCGCCCCGTGGGGCAGGGCCAGAAAAAGCAGGTCGCACGGTTCAAGCGCTGCCAGCGGGCTAAACTTGAGCAGCGTGGCCCCGCGCAGGTTGGGATGGACATTGTGGACATAACGACCGGCCTGGCTCTGGGAGGTCACCTGCTGCACCCTGACCTGAGGATGGCCCAGCAGCAGCCGCAGCAGTTCCCCACCCACGTAGCCGGAGCCGCCGGCGATGGAGATGGTAATTGGTTGTGTCATAGTTTTTGAGAGAGCGTGAAGCGTGAAACGTGATGCGTGAGGTTTTTTCACGTATCACGCTTCACGTATCACGCCGCTATATATTCTTGATTCAGCAAATACGCCACAATCCGCCCCGGAATATCCACCCCGGTGGGCTGGATGCTGTTGCGGAACTCCATGGTGTAGTTGACCTCGTTGACCAGCAAACGGCCGTTTTCCCGCTCTAGCAAATCGACGGCTACAATGCCCCCGCCTACGGCCTGCGCGGCTGCCTGGGAGAGGGCGTCAATTTCGGCGGTGACGGGGCAGTTGGCCGATTGGCCACCTCGCGCTGTGTTGGTGATCCAATGGGCGGAGCTGCGCGTAATGGCGCAAATCGTCTCGTCCCCCACCACAAAACTGCGGATGTCCCGGCCCGGTTTGTGAATGTACTCCTGGATATAGAAAATCGAGTGGTGGTAAGAGCCAAGCGTTTCTTTGTGTTCCAGCAGCGCTTCGGCCGCTTCCCGGTCGTTGATTTTGGCCAGCAGCCGTCCCCAGGAGCCGACGGCCGGCTTGAGAACCACCGGATAGCCTAATGCCTCAATAGCGGCCAGGGCCGATTCGGCCGTGAAGGCGATACGGACCTGAGGTGTGGGCACATTGGCCCGTTCCAGGGCCTGGCTGGTAGCCAGCTTGTCGCCACAAATTTGGGCCACCTGGTAATTGTTGACGCAGGGTATGCCCCAGCCACCCAAAATTTGCAGGGCGGCCAGCGCCCGCGAATGGCTGACGCAGCGTTCCAGAATAACGTCATACTGCCGCCACGCTTCCGGCCGGCGCAGATCAAATACCGCCTGGCGTACGTCGACCAGGTCATACCTGACTCCTCGTTCTTCCAGAGCGGCGATAATCAGCTTCTCTTCAATGCGAATACGTGAATAGAGGATGCCTATCCTACTCACCCCAATCCTCTTCTACCTCAGGGGCCAGGTCGATCTCGATGGGATCGAGGCCGGTGACTTCTAGCTCGGCGCCACATTCGGCACATTCGACAATTTCGCCGATTATAGGGGTGTCATCCAGGATGACATTGCCACCACATTCAAGACAAATTAAGCTGTTCATCTGTTTCTCCTTGTTTGTTGGACAGAGGACTAGGAACGGCAGATCGTCTCGTGATCTCCACGCTCTGCCATCTTTTGTCCTCGGCCTTGTAAAATAAAAAAGGCGGACTGTCTCTCTGGACAGTCCGCCTTTGTGCGTGGGTGATTTAGTCGCTTAAGGGCAAGAGTACCTCTCCAGAAGGTCTGGTTGTTTTTTCTTGCTCTTCTTCTTAGCGGCGTCAAAATTAAATTGACTCATCATACGGATACCATAAAAAAAGCCCCGCCGTTGCTGGCGGGGCTTGAGTTACCATGTTTAGGGGGGACAGGCAAGCAACAAACGCCAGACTAGGTAGGGTCTGGTTTGTTCTTCTTGTCTTGCTTGTTGTTTTGTTGTCCCGTGATATTCATAACGGTGGGGAGTATAGAGAGGAAACGGCCGTTTGTCAAGCGCTTATTGTGGGAAACCTGACAGGTTTGCCAAGCCTGGCAGGGCTAACTCAAAATGTGCTGTTTTTTGTATCTATTAAATGTACCTTGATACATGCCTCAATATATCTACGACTCCACAATACAAGCAAGAATCTTTAGGGAATTCAGGGGATTAATCAGCCGTAAGGGGTAAACGCCTAAAGAGCCGCAATCAGGTATTGGACTGATAAACAGGAGACACCATGAACCAGCAACAAAAGCACTTTTTTAGATCGCTCCCTATCCCTATGAGAAGAAATTCCCTCTTTTGGTTACTGTTTTTGCTTGTGTTTATACTGCTAACCGTGGTTGCCGTCGGTACTGCCCAAGAGGTTGATAGGCAGTTGCCGGAACGAGGTCTAGAGCGCGAGGCTCCAGTCCGGGAAGCAGTTATTTTGCAACAAGAGCGTCTTTCAGAAACGGCCGTTCGTACCGTTATTGAATTACCGGCCACAGCCGATACCTACATTGCTTCTGAGCGGCCGAATCAAAATTTCGGGGCCGATGCGTTATTTCTGGGTTATAACCTGGATGGTGACCATTACGGAGCGCAGCGTATGTTGCTTCGTTTTGACGTAGAGAACCAAATTCCGCCGGGTGCTGTAGTGACCGAGGCCCACCTGCGCCTGCGCCTGAGCTTTTCCAGTCCCGTGGCT
>JAWOIM010000715.1:0-5012 GCA_046484685.1 Chloroflexota bacterium
TGAGGAGTCGTGGGCTCAATGGATGTGATCCTCGGGATCCGCAGGGAAGACAAGAACCAGTGGGAACGCCGGGTGCCCCTGACCCCCAGCGACGTGGCGGAACTTCAGAAGGAAGGGGGAATGCGCTGTCTGGTGCAGACCTCCCCCATCAGGGTCTTCACCGATCAGGAGTACCGTGACGCGGGCGCCGAGGTGGTGGAGGATCTCAGCCCCGCCGCCATCGTCCTGGCCGTGAAGGAAATCCCCACCAGGGAGCTCCGTCCCGAGAGGGCCTACGTTTTCTTCGCCCACGTCATCAAGGGCCAGAACTACAACATGCCCATGCTCCAGCACCTGCTGGACTCCGGGTGCAGCCTGGTGGATTACGAGCGCATCGTGGACGAACACGGGCGGCGCCTCATCTTCTTCGGCGTGGAGGCGGGGCAGGCGGGAGCCCTGGAGACCCTCTGGGCCCTGGGGCAGCGGTTGAAGGCCCGGGGGACGGACACCCCCCTTTCGGACCTTCGCCACGCCTACGAGTACGAGAACCTGGCCGCCGCCAAGGAGCACCTCCGGGCCATCGGCCAGGCCATCCTGGAGGAGGGCCCCGGCCACTATGGCCCATATCCCCGCTGTTGCCTGGATTGAACCTTACATCGAGCCTACCTTACACAACGAAATAGCTCGCAGTGACCTGGCCATGAATCAGGACAGAATCGAACAAGTGTTGGGTCTTTATGGTCAGAATCAGATGGTGGCCGTAGGTGATACCGGGCTTAGCACCGGCAACCCGGCTACGGTACACCAGGATTTCACCGGCCGTGTGGTAGGTGGCACCTGGGGGCCCGGAAACTGTGGTACTTGGGGCGATAACCATTCCCACGGCACTCATGTAGCCGGTTCTGTTTTAGGCAGCGGTTTTCGCAGTGGTGCGGACGTCCCTAACCAGATATACACCGGTTCCAATGCCGGCATTGCGCCTGAAGCATTACTGTATGTTTGGAGTTTCTGTAACAATTTTAGTGGTCTACCCAATGCGCCCTATAATGATTATTATGGGGTCATGTACGGCATCGACTCCCGGCTGCGCATCAACACCAATTCCTGGGGATATACCACCGGTCATGGTCAATATAACACTTTCACTCGAGAAACAGACCGCTTTGTCTGGGATCACCCTGACATGGTTCTGGTTTATGCCGCCGGCAATGCCGGTACGGATGGTAACAGTGATGGGGTGGTAGACCTCTTTTCAATGGCCATGCCGTCCACGGCTAAAAATGTGATTACCGTGGGGGCCTCAGAAAATTATCGCCTTACGGGTGGCTTGAATCCCGGAGGCTTCTGTTCTACCTGGGGCAACTGCTGGCCGGCCGATTATCCCGCCAATCCCATAAACAGTGACAGGGTGTCTGATAATGTTGATGGGATGGCCGCCTTTTCTGGTCGTGGTCCGGTGTTAGACGGCCGTCTTAAACCAGACGTAGTAGCCCCAGGCAGCAATATTGTTTCTGCCCGCAACGAAAGCACCGGTACGGGTTGGGGCATTTATGACGACTACTACCTCTATATGGGGGGTACCAGCATGGCTACGCCGCTGGTGGCCGGTGCCAGTGCTGTTGTACGCGAGTTTTATACCACGACTTATGGCATCGATCCCAGCGCCGCCCTGGTCAAAGCCAGCCTCATTAACGGGGCCTATGACATGACGCCTGGCCAATATGGTGCAGGATCCACCCAAGATGTCACAAATCGTCCCGATGACAATCAAGGCTGGGGTCGGGTAGACTTATCCAATACCTTGATCTACGATGCAGGGCGCTCATTATGGTATCATGAACATGCCGGCCTGGATACGGGTGATAGTTATCAGATGACTTTTGCGGTCACAGATGACACAATCCCATTCCGTGCTACATTGGTTTGGGTTGATTATTATGGCACCGAAGCCAGCCATGGGGCCCTGGTCAATGATCTTGACCTGGAAGTAGAAGCGCCGGATGGTACCATTTATCTGGGTAATGAAATTCTTACCGGCGGGACACCTGATCGGACCAATAATGTGGAAGGGGTGGATCTGATGCCCCTTGCCGGTACCTATACGGTTACGGTACACGGGTTTAACATTCCCCAAGGGCCGCAGCCGTTTGCCCTGGTGGTAACGGCCGGGGTCGAGGTAGAAGAAGTGGGATATCTTACCGGTATCGTCGATGACGGCACGGATCCTATAGAAGGGGCTACGGTAACGGCCGTTGGTGGAGAAAGCCCTTTAATGGCCACAACAGATAGCAGTGGTAGCTATACCTTGACTTTAGCCGTAGGCAACTACGATGTGACTGCCGCAGCAGTCGGTTATGCTCCGGTTACCGAAACAGGGGTGACCATTAGTGCCGAGACAACATCGGTGCAAAACTTTAGTTTAACTGTCCTCTACGGTGTGGACCTCGATCCGGCCACGGATACGGGCACGGCCGATCCCGGTGAGTCTGTCATGTATACCTTGACTATCACCAACACCGGTTTAGAAACCGATACCTTTGACCTAACGCTGGACGGTAACGATTGGGATACCGATCTTTCCACGAACAGCATCACCTTAGATGCCGGTGAAAGCACGACCTTTATGGTCACGGTTTATATACCGACTGGTCTGATGGGGCCTGGTCACAGCGATATGGTGACGGTAACGGCCGAATCTACCAATGATCCCCTTGGCGAAGCGATGGCTGAATCTGTATTAACGACGGAGGCTAATGAGATATACCGTCTCTGGCTGCCGTTTATTATCAACAACTCCTAATCGCTTTATGGAATTGGCCGGCTGTCCACCCGTAGCCGGCCAATCCAAGTTTTGTGGATTTATAAAAGCCCACAGGATAGAGTCCTGTGGGCTTTTTTTGCCATATAGTCGTTTCTTGGGTAATATGCAGTCATCTTTATTGAATACAAAGCATTGGCCATGCCATTATTTCAATTGCAACTCAACCTACAATGGCGTCCTGATACACCATCCCTATTAGTAGGCTTGTTGGTGGGTATTTTGCTCACTGCTGCCTTTTATTACTGGCTGCCTGCGCTGCGCCGGTGGCGTGACCAGGCCGTAGGGCGCGTGCGACAAAGCGTGGCCTGGCTGCGTTCCGGTGTAGAAGTCCGCTATCAGGGCGAAACGGCCGAGTTTCTCAGCCGCTACCATTTAGGCGGGCAGTGGGGTGGTCTGGCCGATATCTTCACCCCGCCTCGCTTGCTGGCCCTGCAATCTGAAGTTGATCCCAATGCCCTCGCTGAGTGGCAAACCAGCCAGCTTTCCCTCATATGGTCTGATTTGGCCGCTAAGGTAGCCCTGCCCCCCCTGCCCGGTGCTGACCTGCTCTCGCTGCTGGTTAACGGCCGTCGCGTTCTTATCAGTGCCCCACCTGGGGGCGGTAAAACCACGCTGTTGGCCTATGCCGCCTATCAGTGCGCCACAGCCCAAGAGTTACCCCTGTTACCACTTCTGCCGGCCTATATCCACCTGGCCGAATTGGATTTGACCCCGTTTGCTCCCGGCGACCCCGATGAGCAAACCAAACCGGCCGATCCGTTGGCGCCGCTTATTGCTGCCCTACAGCGGTATACCTCGCCGCTTACCAGCCCGGGCCTTAGAGATTTGTTTCAGAGCAAAATGAAAGCGGGTCAGGCGCTGCTGCTGTTAGACGGGTGGGATGAACTGGCCCCCGGGTCGCGCTCACTCTGTTTAACCTGGCTGCATCGTTTGTTGGAGCTATACCCGGCCGGCCGCCTGCTTATGGCGGTTGGCTTGAGAGGGTACGGCCGTTTACTCGATCTCGATTTTGCCCGCACCCAAATTCTTCCCTGGCGGCAGCGTGAGGCCGAAGCTTTTGCCGCCGGCTGGGCCGCAGCCCTCAACAATAACCCGCTGCGCCCGGACCGTTACTGGCAGCCCGGCCAAACTCCGCTGCAAACCAGCCTGCGCTTCTGGCGAGCAGCCCTGGCTGCCCAATCGGACGCCGCCCAGAAACCGCGACGAGACGTTGATCTGCTGTCGCAGACACTTCCTTTGCTTTGGTCTCCGGCCGGGGATAAGGGTGATGATGCGTTTGTAACGGCCGCGCATGATTTTTGGCAGCGTACCGCCTACTATTTGCTGCGTGAAGGTCAGCTAATCCTGCCCAAAGAGGCTGCCATGACGCTGGCCGCAGAAACGGCCGCTGCTTATGAGATCAAAGATCTGCCCGCTCGCCTGCAAAAAAGCCTGGAGCAGTGCCCACTCTTTTTGCCTGTCAGAGGGGGTGGTATACGCTTTCGCAATCTGATCTGGCGCGATTACCTGGCCGCGGCCCATCTGGCCCATCAACTTGATGCCCATCAACCTGATGCCCATCAACCTGATGGCCATCAGGCTGATTTAGAAATGGTGCAAGCTGCCTTGGACAACCCCCAATGGCGCGGCCTGCTGCGCTTTTATGTAGCCCAACCAGAAGTGCCGCCGGCTACTATCATGCAGTTGGCCAACAGCTTATTGCAGGCCACCGACCGCACCCCAACGCGCGAGAATCTGTTTCAAGTAGCAGCCTGGCTGCCTGAGGTGGTTGAAGGTAAAGGGGAATGGCAGCGCCAGGTTCTTATTTTGTTAGGACAGATTATTCGACAGTCTACCTTTCCCCAACTGCTGCGGCAGCGGGCGGTGGCTGCCCTCATGCAAACAGGGGAGCAGGGTGTTTTTACCTTTACCACGCAGCTATTAGAGCGTTCCGATCCCTTTTTGCGCCAATTAGGCGTGATAGGGTTGTCCCATTTGGGTTTGCTGCGACCCCAAGAGGTCATTAAGCGGCTGGTTGCCTGCCTGGAAGATGGTACTGCTGCCGTGCGGTTGGCAGCGGTACAGGGCCTGGCCTGGCTGCCGCATCCTTTGGCAGAACGGCCGCTGCTCACTGCCTTAATTGATGGAGATGATGAGATGAGCCGGATGGCAGCCGAGGGAATAGCCCTGCGTGGGGCTGAAGGACTGGAAATTTTACGCGAAGCATTGCAAG
>JAWOIM010000023.1:0-4203 GCA_046484685.1 Chloroflexota bacterium
AAGATAAGATCCCTCACTAGAAATAGGTAAGACCGCTAGGAGACTACTAGCTAGATAGGCGGCATGTGGAAGTGCAGTAATGTATGAAGCTAAGCCGTACTAATGGTCGAGGGCTTACGTGGCATATGATACGGAGAATTCGGTTTTCTGTTGAGGTATGTGTGTAAGTTTGAGAGAAGTAAGAGGTAAGAAGTAAAAAGAGAGAGAACGTTACAGACTTATGGTTGCTTGACAAAAGAATATAAAGAAAGACAGAAGAAGGTCTTTTGGTGATAGGAGCGTTGAGGGTACACCCGGACCCATCCCGAACCCGGCAGTTAAGCTCAACAGCGCCGATGGTACTTGGGGGGCGACCCCCTGGGAGAGTAGGTCATTGCCAAGAGACCTTTTTTTATTGGACTTATTGTTTGAGGAAGGGCCAGGTAGTGGCCGCCGGCAGGGATGATACCCTTGCTCGCGGCTGCCGCCTGGCTCTTTTTGTTTTATTTGTTTTGGCTCAGAAGTTCGAAGCCGGAGATGATGTCGAGCAGTTCGCTGGTAATGTTGTTTTGGCGCTGCTGATGGTAGGTTTGGGTTAGCTCGGCCAGCCGCTCTTCGATGTTGCGTTCGGCAGCTTGCATAGCCAGAAGGCGGGCGCTGTTTTCGCTGGCTAAGGATTCAGCGAAGGCACGGAAGAGGGTGACGAACAGGTGTTGGCGCAGCAGAGCGGAGAAGAGGGGACGCCAGGCCATGGTGAAAATGGGTAAGGAGCGGGAGGGCCAGCCTTGTTCGCCCAGGGTTTGCCATTGGCCAGGGTCGATGGGCAGCAGTTGGCGCATGTGGGGGCGGTATAAGGCCGTAGTCCCGCTTTCGGAGCGAGAGTCCACCATTCTATTGTAAAACAACAAAACACGACCCACTTGTTGTGCCTCAATGACGCCGCGCCACCGCTGACTGTGCAGGAGCAGCTCTTGTACCATGGGGGTGATGGTTTCGACAGAGCTGGGTATGTTGTAAATAGTATCAATGGGCTGACCGGCGTGGTCGAGTGAGCCGGCTACCCGCAGACCGACCACGATATATTGCCGTTTGTCCAGGGGGATATTGCGCTGCTCAAGCTGGTTTAGGGTGTAGCTGCTAATTTGTTCGTTGAACTGGCCGCATAGCCCCTGATCGGAGCCAAAAACGATAATACCGGTGTCCAATTGGTCTAAATATTTTTCATTGGCTTGGGGTAGGCTAACCCCCTGGCGACTGGCTTTATTCAGGACAACTTGCAGCCCCATTTCGGTAGTGCGATTGTAGTCAGCCAGGGACTCGACGGCCTGCTCATATTGGCGGATGCTGGTCATAGCCAGCGCCCGCATGGTGCCGACAATACCGCCCAAGTCTTCGGTATTATTGATACGCTGACGAATATCCTGAATTGTTTCCATTTTTTTGACAGAGGACGGAAGACCGATGACAAAATACCCTGCGGTCGTTCGTCCTTTGTCCTCCGGCGTGATGTTTAACCAATACTTTTAATGGCCTGGCGAGCCAAGTCTAAGAGTTTTTCCTGATCTTCTTCGCTGAGGAGGTCACCGTCTTGAATACGGCCGACTATCTCCCCTCCTTTTTCTACCAATGCCTCACGAATGGCCCGGCTGGCCGCTTCTACCTGGTTCACGGGCAGCTCATCAAACAGCCCGGAGGTGACCGTCAGCAAAACCACAATCTGCTCGGCGACCGGCAGCGGCTCAAACTCCGGTTGCTTGAGCGTCTCGCGCACGCGCCGGCCGCGATCAATCGCTTTTTGGGTAGCTTCATCCAGACGAGTGCCAAAGCGGGCAAAATTTTCCAGTTCTTCAAATTGGGAGTAAGCCAGGCGCAAGTCCCCGGCCACAACCCGATAAGCGGCCAACTGGGTTTTCCCGCCCACACGGGAGACGGATTTGCCTATATCGACAGCCGGCAGTACCCCGCGTTGGAAAAGATTGGGGGAGAGGTAAATCTGGCCGTCGGTAATGGAAATGATATTGGTGGGAATATAGGCCGAAACGTTTTGGGCTTCAGTCTCTATGATGGGCAGCGCGGTCAGGGAACCGCCGCCCAGTTCGGGCCGTAACTGGGTAGCCCGTTCTAGCAGGCGAGAATGGATGTAAAAAATGTCGCCGGGAAAGGCTTCCCGTCCGGGCGGGCGGCGCAGCAGCAGAGACAGCTCCCGGTAAGACCAGGCGTGGCGGGTCAAGTCGTCGTAGACGATCAGCACGTCACGCCCCTGTTCCATGAAATATTCGGCGATGGTGGTAGCGGCGTAAGGCGCAATGAAGGAGACGCCGGGCGGGGCTTCACCGGCTGCGACCACAACCACCGAATAACCAAGCGCATCACGTTTTTTTAGCTCGTCGATAAACCCGGCTACGGCCGAACTGCGCTGCCCAATGGCGCAGTAGACACAAATCATATCTTTGTCATGCTGGTTGATGATGGTGTCCAGGGCGATAGAGGTTTTGCCGGTCTGCCGGTCGCCTAAAATTAATTCCCGCTGGCCGCGCCCGACCGGAATCAGGGCGTCGATAGATTTGATGCCGGTTTGCAGGGGAATGGTGACCGGTGCCCGATCCATGATGGCCGGTGCCTCCCGTTCGACCGGCCAGCGCTCGGTTGTATGGACCGGGCCCTGCCCGTCGAGCGGCCGGCCGATGGGATCGACGACGCGCCCCAGGAGGTTGTCGCCCACGGGCACGTCAAGGGTACGATGGGTGCGCTGTACCTGGTCGCCGGACCTGAGGGCCTGACCGTCGCCCAGCAGAATAACGCCGATTTCGTTGGGGTCTAAATTGAAAGCCATGCCGCGCAGTTCGCCGGGGAAGCGGAGCATCTCCTCAGCCTCGACGCCGGGCAGGCCGTGGACGCGGGCAATGCCGCTGCCTACGTAGTGGACGTAGCCGACCTCCTGGGCTTTGAGGGTAGGTTTTAATTCCGCCTGTGCCTGGGCAAAGGCGTCGAGCGTGTCGTCCAGAGCGTGGCGCAAAATTGGTGTTTGATCACTCATAAGATATGGGTCGTAGGGCATGTGCCGTAACTGAAAACTGAAAACTGTATACTGATTACTGGATACTGTACGCGAAGTGGTCGCACCGCGACATTACTTTTCCTCTTGCGTTACTTCTTCAATTTTGGCCTGCGTTAGCAGGTCATCGAAGGCTTCTTCCAGGCTGTCGAGGTAACTGCCGAGGCTCCAGGCGACTTTGTGACCGGCGGCCACCAGTTCGATACCGGCGATAAGGTCGGGTTGGGTGTTGAAGTCTAAACGGCCGTTATATCCCCACTTCTCCTTTACGACCCGTTCAATTTCTTCCTGCCGCTCGTCGGGCAAATCGAAGGCGCTGTTGATTTTCCAGGAAGCGGCCGTTTCCCCGCCCGACGTTTCGTCGGCCAAGGCTTCCCGTTCCGATTCCGGCAAATCGGCCAGTCGTGCCAGGAAAACGGCCACGATGCGCTCTTCCAGGGCCACATCAGCCATGTCGGCCAGGGCGCTGCGCATAACGCGGTAGGTTTCCTGGCTGACACGGCGGCGCAAATCGGCTAAAAAGGCTTCTTTTTCCTGCTCGATGGCCCGCTGCCAGCGGCTGCGAATTTCCTCTGTTTCGGCCCGCGCTTTTTGCAGCAGATCATGCCGTTTTTTGTCAGCCTCTTTTTCAGCCTGGCGCAGCAGTTCTTGCCGTTTGTCGTCCAGTTCTGCCTTTTTTTGCCGGTAACTTTCGATCTCTTCTCTGGCTTCACGCCGTTTGCGTTCGGCCGTTTCCAGGTCGTTGGCAATGCGTTCTTCCCGTTGGGTCATGGCGTTCAGGATGGGATTATACAGGAAACGGTGCAGCAGAAAGACCAGGATCAGAAAGTTGATAATTTGGGCCAATACCGTAAACCAGTCAATTAACAACAGCAGCCTCCATTAAGAATTGGACAGAGGACGAAGGACGGAGGACCGATGCCCCCTCCGTCTTTGCTCTTTCGTCTTCCGTCATCTATCCGGTCAGGGCGTTCCAGAACGGGTTGACGAAGATGAGAATGATTGAGATCACGAAGCAGTAGATGGCCGTTGATTCGATCATGGCCAGGCCGACAAAAAGGGTGCGGCTGATGTTGTTGGCTTCGTCCGGCTGCTGGGCGATGGCGCTGAGGGCCTGGGCAATGGCTCGTCCCTGGCCCAACGCCGGCCCGATGGAGCCGATAGCAATG
>JAWOIM010000079.1:0-5946 GCA_046484685.1 Chloroflexota bacterium
AATCGGCCGTCCTCACCGGCGACGACCGCTCCAGCCGGCTGGCCAGCCTGACCCGCGCTTGGGTCACCAACTGGGAACGGCGCACCGTATCCACCGACGACCTTATGTCGGGTGGCCCACCCCGCGACGGCATTCCACCGATTGACATCCCTAAATTTATCACCCCTGATGAAGCCGCTGAATGGCTGGCCGATAATGAGCCGGTCGTCGTTTATGAACACGCGGGTGACGCCCGTGCCTATCCCCTGCAAATCCTCACCTGGCATGAGATTGTTAACGACGAAGTGGGGGGACTGCCCGTCAGTATCACCTTTTGCCCTCTCTGTAATGCCACCGTCGTTTTTGACCGTCGTCTGGGCGAACGTACCTACACCTTTGGCGTTTCCGGTCTGCTGCGCCATTCTGATCTGATCATGTGGGACCGGCAGACGGAAAGCCTGTGGCAGCAGTTTACCGGTGAAGGCATTGTAGGTGACCTGGCCGGAGCGCAGTTACAAATGCTGCCTTCAGCTATCATCAGCTTTGCTGACTTCCGCGCGGCCCACCCGGGCGGCCTGGTTCTTTCTCGCGAGACCGGTTTCAGCCGGAGCTATGGGCAGAACCCTTATGTGGGCTACGACACCATTGGCCAGAATCCATTTCTGTTTCAGGGGGAAATAGACGGCCGTTTACCCGCCATGGTCCGCGTTATCACCCTCTCAATTGATGATGTCGACATGGCCTACCCCCTGCCCACCCTGGCCGAGATGGGCGTCATTAATGATGAGCAGGCCGGGCAGCCCATTGTCGTCTTCCACACCCCGGGTACCAGCAGTGCGTTGGGCGCGGCCAATATTGCCGCGGCTGAAGACATCGGCGCCACCGGCGTCTTTGACCCTGTGCTGGATGACCAACATCTCACCTTCCAGGCCGAGAATGGCCAATTTATTGATGAGCAAACCGGCAGCACCTGGAACATTCTGGGACAGGCGATTGCCGGTCCATTGGCCGGCAGCCAGCTCGACCGGCTGGTCCACGCCGACCATTTCTGGTTTTCCTGGGCGGCTTTCAAACCGGATACGATTATATATAGTCCGTAGTGCGTAGTGCGTACGGCCTTCTACGCACTACGCATTACGCACTCAGGATACATCCTAATCGTAGGGTAAACGTTACCTTTTTCCCCGTGCAAATTTTGTAAGGTAAATGTACACTTAAGTTGGCTATATTTAATCGTGACGACTAATCATAGATGGGACCAGTTTTCTCTAAAAGCATACATATCGCCTAAATTGGTCCAATCTTTAGGCAGATTAAGTAATTACGCTCACTCAGGCTAACGGTTTCCCACCCTTAGCAACTTAAAAAACCACACTATTTCCTATGAATGACAAAGGTAGCCTACAATGCTAATTCAACCTCGTCCACTATGGCAGCTTTTGTTAGCCGTGCGCAACGATAACAAAACGCCATTAACCTGTGCCGAATGTTTTTCAATTCTCGAATATCTAGCCGAATTAAAAGTTGAAGAAGGCCATGAACGGGTATTAAGGGCTGTCCAGCGCCATCTTAACACCTGCTCAGAGTGCAGTCATTATGTTGACTCACGCCTGCAAGAGCTAGAAAAAATCAGCTACGCTTAACAACTATTCTTTACCCACCTGTCAAAGGATAGTTTCTGCCAGTAGTAACCCCTCTGCTTTCCGCCCACGGCGGCACCATGCTCAGCCGCCTCCTCATCATGAGTTATCCTTAGAAAAATATAGACAAAATCTAAACAAGGTTGTACCATCAAGTTTAGATGGAGTTACTTCTGCACAATAATGGAATGAGGAGGCTTATCGATGAACATATTAGTGACGGGTGCGTCCGGCTTTGTGGGTCACAACACCGTGCAGCGCCTTGTAAAAAAGGGAAAATCGGTGCGGGCGCTGGTGCGAAACGTCGCCAAAGCGCAGGAACAGTTGGCTGCTGTGGCGGACCAGATTGAGATTGTACCCGGAGACGTCACCGAACCCCACTCTCTGACGTCAGCCATGCAGGATATAACGGCCGTTGTCCACCTGGTGGCCATTGCCCTGGAGAAGGGGAAGCAAACATACGAAGCGATCAATTATCAGGGAACAATCAATGTGGTTGATGCCGCCAATCAGGCAGGCGTCGGCCGTTTCATCAATATGAGCCAAAACGGGGCGGATAGTTCACTGCCCTATCGCTTTCTTAAAAGCAAAGGGCTGGCGCAGGAATATGTGGCCCAACAGGCGCCTAACTGGACCGCTTTACGGCCGTCTTCCATCTTCGGGCCGCAAGATGAATTTTTTAACGCCATTGCCCGCCTGGCCAGGCTAACCCCCCTGATCTACCCGCTCATTGGCGGCGGCACGGCCGAATTCCAGCCGGTCTCGGTCGATGATGTGGCTGAAGCCATCGTCCGTGCCCTGGATGACGACACGACCATCGGTCAGGAATTAGGTCTGGGCGGGCCTGAAGAACTGACCCTGGGCGAAATCGAACGACGCATTCTCAAAACAATGAACATGCGTCGCCTCCTCTTTCCGGCCCCCGTCTGGCTGCTGCGAGCGCCGGTCTTTGTGATGGAGCGAACCTTGCCCGGTACGCCCGTTACGACCAGCCTGCTTGATCTGCTGTCTGTCCCCAATATCGTGCCCGACAATGCCCTGGTCAACCAGTTCGGCATGGAGCCGATTCCTTTCCGGGGTGAGCATATCGCTTATCTGAAAGATAATACGCTGGCGGTTTCTGCTCGAAAAATCCTGAAAGGAAAATGATTAATGACTGTCATCTGGTGGATTCGGCGCGATCTGCGGCTGCATGACAACGAGGCGCTGGCCTATGCTCTGGAACAGGGAACGGCCGTTTTCCCCCTGTTCATTCTCGACCCGGCCCTGCTCAATTCCACCTATGTGGGGGAGAAACGGCTGGCCTTTCTCTACGGCGGGCTGCGCCAACTGGACGCCGATTTGCGCCGGCGCGGCAGCCGCCTCCTTGTGCGTCGGGGTCAACCACAAGCAGCGCTGACGCGGCTGCTGCCAGAATGCCGGGCCGCTCTGATTGTGGCCCAAGCCGACCACAGCCCGTTTGCCAAAGCACGAGATACGGCCGTTGCCCAAACCCTTCCTTTACGACTGGTAGGCAGTACGGCCGTTCGCTTCCCCGGCAGCATTCTCAAACAGGATGGCGACCCTTATATCGTCTATACCCCCTTCAAAAAAGGGTGGCTGGCCCTGCCCCTGCCCCAGCGCAGCCAGCTTCAGCCCCCACCAGACCAAATCCACACTCCCCCCGAACCGGCCAGTGATCCCCTTCCCGATACGCCCCTCCTGCCCGACAGCGTGCCCTTTCCGCCCGGTGAATCGGAGGGGCTGCGCCGGCTGGAAGCGTTTGTGAGCAGCAGCGGCCGTTCCGTCTATGACTACGCCGAGCAGCGCAACCGGATGGACCTGGAAGGCACCTCTCGCCTCTCCCCCTACCTGCGCTTTGGCATGATGTCGCCCCGATTAACGGCCGTTGAGGCCCTCGAAGCCCGCAGCCGCGCCCGCACCGAAAGCAGCCGCCAGGGGGCGTTGGTTTGGCTGCAAGAGCTGATCTGGCGTGATTTTTACATCCACATCCTCCACCATTTTCCCCGCGTGGCCCAGGGCAATTTCAATCGGCAGTATGACCGGATTGAGTGGCGCGATGATGAGGCCGACTTTGCCGCCTGGTGTGAGGGGCGCACCGGCTACCCGGTCGTCGATGCCGCCATGCGCCAACTGGTACAGAGCGGCTGGATGCACAACCGCGCCCGCATGATTGTAGCCTCGTTTCTGGTGAAGGATTTGCTGATTGACTGGCGCAGGGGAGAGCAGTTTTTCATGGAGCATCTGGTCGATGGCGACCCGGCCGCCAACAACGGCGGCTGGCAGTGGACGGCCGGCACGGGCACCGACGCCGCCCCCTATTTCCGCATCTTTAACCCCACACTCCAGTCAAAGAAGTTTGATCCCCACGGTGACTTTATTCGCCGCTGGCTGCCGGAGTTGGCCGGCGTGCCCGACAAGTTTATTCATGAACCGGCCAAGATGGAAACGGCCGTTCAGCGCCAGGCCAACTGTATCATCGGTGAGAATTACCCCGCCCCCCTCGTCGACCACCACGCCAGCCGCGACCGCACCCTGGCGGCTTACAAAGAGTCACGTGAGGCGGAAGGGTAGGTATCGTTGCAAGTTGAAGAGGAAATCTCGCGCAGAGGCGCGGAGGCGCAAAGGAATTCTTCTCGGTGTCTCCGCACCTGTGCGCGAGTCTATGAAAGGGTAATCACCATTAGGTTAGCACCTGTTAATTCTGCCGGCATTAGTCCCACCTGTCCCCACTAATCTGCCTGCTTATAGATGGCTTTTATACCAAGCCACGCACTATAGCCACCCGGAAGAATGGCCACGGTCCCGGTGATGAGGCTAATGGTTAAAGCTGTGTCATAGGAACTAATGGTACCCATTGACCATTGAGTCAAAGGAATAAAGGCAACCAGACCCATTACAAGAGCCGAAAGCCAACACCAAAACGCCCGTCGCTGCCGGTTAGCATCCCACCACCATATCACAATACTTACAGCAACTCCAATTGAAAAGAGGTATCCAAAAATAAACAGTCCTCTAACTACAAAGAACGAGATAAATAAACCGTAACAAACCAGGGTACTCAAAAATAATGCTAAAATTAGTCTGTAACGTCTAAACCGGTTAAAGGCATAAGGTATCAATATAAGAAATAGCCATAACGACTGCCATATAGCAAATTCACCGGCCAGTGGGCGATGTGCTTCATACCAATCTGCAGCCACCAATGGTGTTGGTGTTGCTTCTCCAGCCACAGATTTACGTTCCCAAGTCCCATCTCCCATACGCACGAGCAGGCCCTCATTGCCCAGAGCTGCTACCAAAATATGCTCGTCATTGCCAGTCAATTTGAGCAGCAAATCGTGAGGTCCCATATTAATTGGTACGCTCGCTACCGGGCCAGAAAAAGCAAGCCGGTTCATATATTCGCGTCGTTCCGGCGGGATTTGCCAGGCAACCTGCCATGTCTGGCCACCATTAGTTGAAACCTCTACAATCTCGTGGCCGGTACGGTAACAGAGCAGTGGATCGTTCTCTAAACAGGCAATTTTCGCCCCGACTTGATCAAAGACCAACCACAATTCAGGAGTCTCTGGCACACGTTTTGAGCAGTCAAAATTAGCATTACAGGTATAGGCACGCCACTGCCACTCCGTGGGCGAAGCAGGCCATTCGGGACTATAGGCCGACGTGCCAACGTATAACTGATCGTCGACCAATGCCAGACGCAGCACGTATTCATGATAAGCGGGTGAGGTGGCTAAAGCGGCTAAACTGGCGATAGCAACAACTGTTAGCGGCAGTAAGCGGGGCAATCGCTGGCGTGGCTGCTGCCAAGTTCGCCAGGGTTGATGAGGAGAGTTTATCCAGATGCGCCAGGCCGGCCACAGCATGACCAAGGCTATCAGGTCGGTCGGATCAAGGACAATTTGCACCGGCCACCAGACCAACAGCTCCCACAGCGCAATAGTGGCCGCATTGACCAGGCTGTTGGTCTTCATCAGGGCAAACCAGACGGCCGTTACCCCAAACGCCACCCCACCACTCTGCCGGAACGAGAGGCGCAGCCACTCTGCCAGCGGCGCGAATAAAACCGCCAACAGTAAGGGGAAGAAGAACAAGCCGGCGAAGTCGCTTAATTTGCCGGTAAACCAGGAAGGAACGCCCATTTTCAGATAATGGTCATTCAACAGCAGCAGCCCTATCGCCAGCCAGACAATCGGCCGCTCAAAACAGGTAACAGCCCGCTGCCAGGCGGTCAAACGAGGCTCCCCATCATCGGCAATCATCCAGAATTCCTTCCATTCGAGCTAAGCCCAGTAGACTACAAAAGTCTTGGAGACTTTTG
>JAWOIM010000194.1:0-6369 GCA_046484685.1 Chloroflexota bacterium
GCACCTGGCCGTCAAAGACCATGCCTGGGTGCGTCTGCCCGACCTGGCTGCCTATGCTTTTGCCGTTACCGACCAGAAAATCATTGCTGCCCTGTGGCAAGAAATAACGAATAATTAATTGTTGAACTGTTGAATTGTTGAATTATTTCTGTACTGGTAGCCGTTCAGTTACTCATAAAATAGAACGCTGATAAACGCAGATTGGCTAACGCAAACGGATAAACACGGATTTTTTGCTTTTTATCTGCGAAAATCCGTCAAATCCGTGTAATCCGCGTTCTATATATTAGGGTAGGTGAACGCTTACCGTTAACCATTCACCCATTCACAAATTTAGCAATTAATTATTTCTACGGTATCATACCAGCCAAATATACCTGATAGATGCTCTTTTGTAATTTCTACTTTGTCTTTCGGAGAAACCAGATGGTTCAGCAGCAGAGTCTAGCAACGGCCGTTTTCCATTGGCTCAGTGAACGGCTGCGTGATGTGGCCCAATGGCCTATCAATTTGATACGTGATTTTCCGCTGCGCCTTAGCCGCCTGGCCCATACCTTATGGCAAGGGATCAAAGGTGTTCTGTTGGTCTGGCCTGCTCTATTCGCTGCGGCTCAAGCCGGGCAAACGGGGCCAGCGGCCGAACGAATGGGCGGCTGGCTGCACAGGCTGCTAACTCAAATTTTTGACTTGTTCGGCGGCCCTGAAATTTTTCAGTTCGTGATGCACACCATCACCCGCACCACGCCTCTGACTGGCGAAGAAATTGCTATTATCTCTTCTGTTTTAGGGCCAAACGCGCTGCGCTACGAAGATGTTCGCGTGGCCGAAGGCGGCTTGTTCGACTTCATTTTTAAGCTGAACGGCAACCTGGCCTTTGCCACCTGGCACACCGTCAATATGCCGCGCCAGGGCCATCACACCCGCACCAACCGGGCCATTCTGGTCCATGAACTGACCCACGTTTACCAATATGAACAGGTGGGCACGCGCTATCTGGGTGAAGCCATCTATATGCTCATTAAAACCAAGCGGGATTGTTATAATTATGGTCTGGCCAACGGATTACAAATGGCCTGTGACGCCGGCCGCACCTATCGTGATTTTAATCGAGAGCAGCAAGCCCAAATTACGCAAGATTACTTCACGCTGCGTGAGCGTGGGGCTGACGTATCTGCCTACGAGACGTTTATTGTCCAGGCCCAGACCGGTATCATCTAGGTGCAGCTCACACCATCCCTTACTAATGATCCCAACTACCCATCCGCCGCTAAATCTTTCTACTCCCTACTGGTATTTGCTGCTGTTGGCCACGCTGTTGGCCACGCTGTTGTTTGGCTGTCAAACTGAGCCACCGGTTCGTTCCCAGCAAGTGGTGCCGGAGCCATCCCCTTCACAACCAGCTCTGCCTGAAAGCGAAATTATACCTACGGCCACGGTTGTCGAGGTAATTATAGAAACAATTGAGGTAGCTCTACCCCCCCCAGAGCCGGCACCAGAATCGGACCACCTGGTTGTTTGTCTGACCCAAGAACCTGTCTCACTTTATCCTTATATGGAAGATCAAACGGCGGCCCTTCCTATCCATCATGCCATCTTTGAAAATAATATTACCCGGCTCAACTACGGTTATCAGGCACAGGGCATAGAAAAGCTGCCCAGTTTGGCCGATGGGGATGCTCGCCTGGAAATGGTGACGGTAGCTGCCGGTGATAGGGTTGTCGACGCAGTGGGCCGGGCGGTTGAACTGGATTTTGGGGTAGAATTATTTAATGCCGCCGGGGAAATAGTTGCATTCGCCGGTGAGCCGGTTATCATGGAGCATCTGGTGGTTGATTTTACCCTGAAGCCGCGCGTCTGGTCAGATGGTCGAGCGGTAACGGCCGTTGACTCCGTTTACAGTTTTGATCTAGCCTCGGCTGCCGACACGGCTGCTGACGATCACCTGCTGCAGCGCACGGCCAGCTATCAGGCCACCGGCCGTCTGGGGCTGCGCTGGAGCGGTCTGCCCGGTTTTTACGACGACACCTATTTTTTGAACCTGTGGCAGCCATTGCCCCGCCATATCTGGTATGAATTGAGTGCTGCCGACCTGTCAAAGGCCGACATAGTCAACCGCACCCCGGTAGGGGATGGGCCGTTTATGGTGGAAGCCTGGCTGCCGGGAAACCGTCTGGAGCTGCGGCGCAACCCGGCCTACTATCGAACGGATGAAGGGTTGCCCCTGTCGGAAAGGGTGACTTTCCGCTTTTTGCCCCAGGCTGAGCAACTGTTAGATGAACTGCTCGCCGGTGATTGTGATATTGTACCGCAGCACAGCGTGCTCCTCTCCCAGGCTACGCTGCTGCTGGAAGCAGAAGCCGGCGGACTTTTGGTTCCTTACTTCCAAGCGGGTACAATTTATGAACATATTGGCTTTGGCATTAATAGTTATGGTGGTTACGGCGATGATATAGGGCGGCCAGACTGGTTTGAGGATGAGCAGGTGCGGCAGGCAATGGTCATGTGTACCAACCGGCAGGCAATGGTGGATCAGTTGCTATTTGGTCGTTCCTTTACGCTCAACAGCTACGTCCCGGACAGCCATCCGCTGGCCCCGCCTGATATGGCTGTCTGGCCGTATGACCCCGACAGGGGCAATGAGCTGCTCGATGAACTGGGCTACGAATCCGGGCGCGATGGGATTCGTCGCTATCCAGGTGGGCCTAATGGCGAGTTTATCGGTGAGCCGTTTCGGGTACGGCTTCTAACAACCCAGGGTAACGAGATGCGCCAGCGGTTGACACAACTTTTCCAGGAAAATATGCTCGATTGTGGCATTCGTGTGGAGCGTTACAGCCTGCCGGCTTCAGAGCTGTTTGCTGACGGGGCGGTCGGCGACGGATTGACCGGCGATGAGGCAGCCGGCGGTGGGGCAGCCGGGCCGGTGTTTGGTCGCCGCTTCGATCTGGTGGCTTTTGGTTGGCCCATTGATCATGATCTCGCCTGTAATCTATTTCTGAGCGATAATGTACCGGGACCGGCCGATGAGATCAATCCCGATCATTATCGTGGAGCGGCTACATTTGGCGGTTGGTTGGGCAATAATTATACCGGTTGGATTAACGAGGCATTTGACAATGCCTGTTGGCAAACGATGGCTGAGCTACCGGAAACGGCCGTTTACAACAACAGTCACCAACAGGCCATTACGATTTTTGCCCGCGAACTGCCTATTATACCCCTCTTTCCCCGCCTCAGTGTAGCTGTGGCGCGGCCAGAGGTTATTAACTTTAATTTAGATGTAACCCAGCCATCTGAACTATACAATTTATACGAAATTGGCTTGCAACCATGAAGAAAAACATCTTAGAAGTCAAAGGACTCAAAACCCAATTTTTTACCGACTCAGGCATTGTCAAGGCGGTTGATGGCATCGATTTTGATGTCAAGGCCGGTGAAGTCGTAGGCATTGTCGGCGAATCCGGCTGTGGCAAAAGCGTCACCTCCCTCTCTATTATGCGGTTGATAAGCCATCCGGGCCGCATTGTCGAAGGGCAAATTTTTTTCCATGATGACAACCTGATCACCATGCCCGAATCCAAACTGAGGCGACTGCGTGGCAACCGTATCTCGATGATTTTCCAGCAGCCACAGAGCAGCCTCAATCCTGTTTTTCGCGTTGGCGACCAACTGGCCGAAGTACTGCAAATTCACCAGAAAATAAGCAGCGAAGCCGCCCATAAACGGGCGGTCGAACTGCTGGCTATGGTAGGCATTCCCGAACCAGCCGCTCGCGTCAAATCCTTTCCCCATGAGATGTCAGGCGGTATGGCCCAGCGCGTCATGATTGCTATGGCCCTGGCCTGCGTGCCCGAACTGCTTATTGCCGATGAGCCAACCACCGCCCTCGATGTCACCATTCAGGCCCAAATCCTGGACCTGATGCGTAATCTACGTTCCAAGATGGAAACGGCCATTATACTGATTACCCACGATCTGGGTGTGGTGGCCGAAATGTGCGACCGGGTAAATGTGATGTATGCCGGTCGCATCGTGGAGCAAGCCGGGGTAGAAGATTTGTTTGCACGGCCACGACATCCCTACACCGCAGCCCTGATCGGCTCTACCCCGGTGCTGGGTCAGGCCGACAAAGAGTTAACCACCATTCCCGGCACAGTACCCAGCCTGGTCAATTTGCCGGCCGGCTGTCGCTTTGCTTCCCGCTGCCATGCCCGCATAGAAAACCAGCTAGAAATTTGCACAGAACAAGAACCAGAACTACTAGAAGTAGCGCCTAATCATTGGGTCCGCTGCTGGTTGTATGATGAAGCATATAATGAATCTGTCGAGAGTGATTATGGCCCATAACAATAGTGCACACACCAACCAAGAAGAATCCAATAGCCAGCCTAAGCCGGTCGCTACAGCCGCCAAGCCGTTGCTCCAGGTACAAAACCTGGTCAAACATTTCCCGGTTCGTTCCGGATTACTGCAGCGCACCACCGGCTGGGTAAAAGCCGTTGATAATATCAGCTTCAATATTTACGAAGGGGAAACCTTTGGCCTGGTCGGCGAGTCGGGCTGCGGCAAGACAACCATTGGCCGCACTATTTTGCGGCTGCTGCCGGCCACCAGCGGCAACGTTATTTTTGACAACAAGAATCTATTTGACCTGAATGCGTCCCAACTGAAAAAAATGCGGCGCGAAATTCAGATCATTTTCCAAGATCCCTACTCCTCGCTGGATCCGCGCATGCCGGTTGGTGAAAGCATTGCCGAAGGGCTGCGGGTTCATACCAATAAAACAGGGCGGGAGCGGCGCGATATTGTGACAGAGATGCTGGGGCGCGTCGGGCTGCGACCGGAGCATGCCCAGCGTTACCCTCACGAATTTTCAGGCGGCCAGCGGCAGCGCATTGGCATCGCCCGTGCCCTGGCCCTGCGCCCTAAGTTTATTGTCTGTGATGAACCGGTCTCGGCCCTGGACGTTTCTATTCAGGCGCAGGTGTTAAACATTTTGCGTGACTTGCAGACTGATTTTGGGCTTACTTACCTGTTTATTGCCCATAACCTGAGTGTGGTAGAGCATTTTAGTGACCGGGTGGGGGTGATGTATTTAGGCAAAATGGCGGAGTTGGCCTCGCGTGATGATTTATACCGCGATCCGCTCCATCCTTACACCCAGGCCTTAATGTCGGCCATTCCCGTTCCGGACCCTACGCTGAAGCGGGACCGCATTTTGCTGCAAGGTGACGTGCCCAGTCCACTAAACCCACCGTCCGGCTGCCGCTTCCATACACGCTGCCCGCTGGCTTTTGATAAGTGTCAGGTGGAAGAACCACCATTTAAGGATTATGGCGATGAGCATTACGCGGCCTGCTGGCTGTTGGAGCGTGATGAGCCGGGGGCCAGCAAAATTACGCGGGATAAAGTAGCGGCATCTAGTATTCGTGTGATGGGATAGGCCGATTGTCGGTGATCGGTAATCCGTTATCGGTTATCGGATTACCGATCAGGTAATAGTAACATGGCAAATGTAAAACAGATTTTAGTTGTTGATGATCATTTTGAGATGCTGGAATTTTTGCGCTCGATGTTGGAGTTGTCGGGGCATGATTATGAAGTGCTGGCTGTACCTTCGGCTGAAGAAGGGCTGCTGGAGTTGCAGCGCACGAACTTCGATCTCTTGATTACCGATGTGCGTTTGCCCGGTATGAGCGGCTTTGATTTGATCCGCCGGGTGCGACAGTTACGGCCGAATATGGCTATCATTATGATTACGGCTTATTCGACCACGCAGGGCAAACAGGAGGCCGAAGGGCTGAATGTGTACCGTTATTTTACCAAGCCGCTGGATACGGATGCCATGTTATCGGCCGTTCATGCCGCTTTGTATGGAGAAGGGAAAACACCCAATTCTTCGGCTACAGCCAGTCCTGTCCGTCAACGATCCTCCCAACCTGTTTCCACCCGGGTGCAGCACAGACTAAACAGTCTGCGGGCCGATACCGGGGCCACCGGCTTGTTTCTGGCCAACCTGAGCGGCGAAATTTTATACCGATCTGACAGCAACAACAGCGATATCGATTTGGATGAGCTGGTGGCGGTTGTGGCCCGCAATATAGAAAACAGCTTTAATCTGGCACAGACCTTAGGAGGCAAGGTTCCTTTTACGATTCAGTATCACGCCGGCAACGCCTACGAACTATACAACGCCAATATCGGCCGTCAATATTTTATTACCATGTACTTTGATGTAACTACCCGCCGCGGTCGCATTGGCACCATTTGGGTTTTTGCTCAGCGGGCCATTAAGGAGTTGTCCCAACTGCTGCCTGATGTAGAGACCGTTGCCGAGGCTATTATCGAATCACCGCCTGCTGCTGATGC
>JAWOIM010000262.1:0-5368 GCA_046484685.1 Chloroflexota bacterium
GGACGCCTCCGACTAAGGGCGGGAGTTCGGTTGCCAACCGGAGTTACATACGGAAGCCGGAGTCCGGAAGCCGGTTGCCAACCGGGTGTACATGCAGAGCCCGGAGCCCGGAGTATCATGACCACTTTTTTAGATAAACTACGACAATTGCTGCATATCAAAAAGCGCGAGCAAAGGCTGGCCCGTAACGATAAAGGTAAGTCCACAGCCGTGGTTACGGCCGAGAACGTGCAGCGCCTGGTCCGCCTGTTAGAATTAACAGACATTGACGAATGTTCCTGCGCGGAAACATTCGACCTGCTGGATGAATATGTTGATCTGGTTGATACCAATGCCGAGGCCGCGGCCTTAATGCCCCTGGTCAAGCAGCATCTGGATAAATGCCCTCACTGTCAGGAGATGTTTGAGACGTTACTCCTTGCCCTACAAACCGAGGTATAATCGACCCAGGCAAGGAATACAACACGCGCCGCGACGTACCCGCAAATGGGCATTTCAGCAAATGGGCATTTCAGCAAATGGGCTAATTAGCGAATGAAAACGTAACGCAGGTTGCCAACCTGCTGCTTTTCCAGGTTAACAACCTGGGTTACATTGACAAAGGAGAACAGGTATGCCTAAAGCTATATGGAATGGAAAAGTTATTGCCGAGAGTGAGCAGACAGAAATGGTAGAGGGAAATCATTATTTTCCTGCCGACAGCGTCAATCGAGAGCTGCTGCGTGATAGTGACAAGACAACCATTTGTCCCTGGAAAGGCACGGCCAGCTACTATGATGTGGTGGTCGATGGCCAGGTAAACGCCGCAGCCGCCTGGTATTATCCCCAACCGAAGGAAGCGGCCAGCCAGATTGCCAACCATGTTGCCTTTTGGCGGGGTGTTAAAGTAGAAGGATAACGGCCGTTATGTTTTTAGCAGGGGATATTGGCGGCACAAAAACAGTGTTGGCCCTATACGAAGGGCAGGGTGTGAGCAATCCGGCGCGGGAAGAAACGTTTGCCAACCATACCTTCGACTCGCTGCCGGCCATTATCGAACAATTTTTAGCCGGCAGCAGCCCAACGGCCGTTCCCCACACAGCCTGTTTTGGCGTGGCCGGCCCGGTACGTGACCGGCAGGCAGTGCTAACCAACCTGCCCTGGCACATCAGCGCCCCCGACATTGAAGAGACCTTTGGCTGGCCTGTGCGGCTGCTCAACGACCTGGAAGCCATTGCCTACGCCGTGCCCCATCTAACGGGCGACGACTTGCTGACGCTCAATGAAGCAAAGAGAGATCCCACCGGCCCCATTGCAGTCATTGCCCCCGGCACCGGCCTGGGTGAAGCCTTTTTGACCTGGAACGGCCGTTCCTACCAGCCCACTGCCTCTGAAGGAGGGCACGTCAGTTTTGGCCCCACCACGCCCCTGCAAATCGAGATGTTGGCCTATTTGCAGCCACGCCTGGGCCACATCAGCTACGAGCGTGTTTGCTCCGGGGTAGGCATTCCCAACATCTACGCCTTTTTGCGAGATTCAGGCCACTATGAGGAGCCGGCCTGGCTGCGGCAAGAATTGGATGAAGCCGGCGACAGAACGCCTGTGATCGTCAACACCGCCCTGGCGCAAAAGGCACCTATTTGCGCAGCCGTATTGAATCTGTTCGTCGAAATTTTAGGCTCGGAAGCGGGCAATCTGGCCCTTCAGATTATGGCCGGCGGCGGTGTCTATGTGGGCGGCGGCATCCCGCCCCGCATTTTGTCCCATTTACAAAACGGCCGTTTTATGCGCCATTTTATTGACAAACCCCCACACTCAGAGCTGCTGCGTAAGACGGCCGTTCACGTCATTCGCAACCCCAAAGTGGCGCTTTACGGGGCTGCCTATGCGGCTATTGAAACGATGAGCATGTAGTGCGTAGCGCGTACTGCAGCACACCACCATAAATGAAAATGACGGACGACCGACGACGGATGACGGATAGGCCCTTCCGTCTTCGGTCTTTCGTCCTCCGTCCTAATTTACGTAGGAGACAAACAACCCGATGCCCATTACCGCCCACACTATCAAAAATTACCAGGTAAACATTGTTGCCAATGATCACAAATTTACGGCCGACGAACCGGAAAGAAAAGGGGGCGACGACCAGGGTCCCAACCCCTATGACCTGCTGCTGGCTTCACTGGCAGCCTGCAAAGTCATCACCGTTCATATGTACGCCAAGCGCAAGGGCTGGCCGGTAGAACGGGTCAATATCAGCATGACCCACCAAAAAATCAATGCCGCCGACTGCGATGACTGCGACAGCGAGAGTGGCAAAGTAGACGAAATCCGCTGTGACATCAGCTTTGAAGGCGACCTGGACAACGAGCAGCGCCAGCGGCTGGCCGAAATCGCCGACCGCTGCCCCGTCCACCGTACCCTGACCAGCGAGACCAAGATCCGTACTACTCTGCAATATGGCTGAGACTGAGTCCTCTTTATCCATTCCGAAGGTAAGCAACCGCAGCCTCGTTCTGGCTACCCTGACCGTAGCCGGTGTGGTTTTGCTCTTTTACCTATTCTTTCGCTTTTACCAGGTTGTTTTCATCCTATTTGTAGCCCTGGTCATTAGCACCGCCCTCCAGCCCGCTGTTAACCGGCTGCGCCAATGGGGACTCTCTCGCCCGTTGAGCGTGGGCCTCATCTACAGCCTGATTACCCTTTTTCTGGCTGCTTTCTTACTGTTGGGCATTCCTCTGATTATTGAACAGACAGCCACCATTTCTTTGACCCTGGCTGAACTGTACACCAGTTTGCGTCAGAGCCTGGTCAGCAGCTCCAACATGTTCATCTGGCGCTTGGGGCGTAAACTGCCGGCAGTCATGACTATCCAACCGGCATTGGAAGCCACCGAAGAAGCAGAGTTGGTTGTGCTGTTGGAGCAAGCTCGTCTCCTGTTTACCGCCACAACCCAGGCCGGCCTCAGCCTTGCCGCCACTTTTTTGCTCGCCTTTTACTGGAGCCTGGATGGGGAACGGGTGAAGCGCACCCTGCTGCTGCTGGTTTCCCTGGAGCGCCGCTCTGACGCCCGCGATATGGTAGTCGAGATGGAAGGTAAAGTAGGTGCCTATGCCTTCGGGCAAGCGATTTTGTGTGGCGCCATTGGCCTGATGGCCCTCACTGCCTATCTGCTGCTGGGTCTGCCTTACGCGCTGGTGCTGGCCCTGTTTGCCGGCCTGATGGAGCTGCTGCCCGTCATCGGTCCGGTACTGGGGGCGCTGCCGGCCATTATTATTGGTCTGACTATTTCTCCCACAACGGCCGTTTGGGTCATTGTGGCTACCCTGATTATTCAACAGCTCGAAAACAGCGTGCTGGTTCCCCGCATCATGAACCGGGCCGTCGGCGTTACGCCCCTGGTTACGCTGCTGGCTCTGATTGCCTTTGGCTCCCTGTTTGGCATTGCCGGGGCTATTGTAGCTATCCCCCTGGCGGCCGTTTTACAGATTTTTATTAACCGCCATTTGCTCTCCCTGCAAGGGGACGAGTTGGATCAGACCGATGGGCAGCGTGACTTGATTGGCCTACTCCGTTACCAAATTCGAGAGCTGATGCAAGATTTACGCCGCCTCTTTCGGCGCAAGGCAGATGCTCTGGCTATGGACCAGGAAGAAGTGGAAGATTCGCTGGAAGCGATTGCGCTGGATCTGGAGAGTTTTTTAGCGCAGCGTAATAATCAGCCGGACATTGAGACAGAGGAGCCAAAAAGATGAGCCGCCTGGCGCGTTATACGGCCGTTATTGCCGCTACGCTGACTGTCTTGCTGCTGCTCTGGCAGTTTCGGGAGGTCATTTTACTCTTTCTGTTCTCTCTCTTTGTGGCTTCTGCCGTGCGTCCCCTTATCAACCGGCTGATACAGTTTGGCCTGAGCCTGGCCCAGGGCATGGTGGTTGTCTATCTGAGCGGGCTGCTGCTCGCCGTCTTGTCAGGTTATTTACTTGGTCCCACACTGGTTGCTGAGCTGCAAGAGATCGGGGACAAGACCGCCCTGGCCTATGAAGTGACCCATCCAAGCTGGGTCGAAGGAGAAATGTGGCAGCAGGCTATCGCCGGTCGGTTACCCAATGCTCCCCAACTGATTAACCTGCTCACCAGTGAAAGCGAGGCGGCTGCCCGCCTTCTGTTTGGCATCGGCCAAAGCCTTCTCACCCTGGTGGCCGGCGTGGTGATTGTACTCGTTTTAAGTATCTATTGGAGCATAGACCAGACCCGGTTTGAACGATTGTGGCTTTCCCTGCTGCCGGCCGACCGCCGCACCTGGGCACGAAATCTGTGGCGAACCATTGAAGAGGGCGTCGGGGCCTATATGCGCAGCGAGCTAATTCAGGCTGTTTTGGCCTTTTTGTTGTTGGCTCTGGGTTATGGCCTGCTGGGCCTGTCCTATCCGCTGACCCTGTCCCTGGTTGGTGGCCTGGCCTGGCTGATTCCCTTAATCGGTGCCTTGTTTGTCGTCATTCCTGTGCTGTTGGTGGGCATGAGCAGCGGTTGGCTGGTGGGAATAACGGCCGTTTTATACACGCTGGTTGTCCTCTTGGCACTAGAACGGGTCATTGAGCCACGCATCTTCAGACAACGGCGCTACAGTCCCATGCTGGTCATTTTGACCCTCTTTATTATGGTCCAGGTGTTGGGTATCGTCGGCCTGATTCTGGCCCCCACAATAGCCGCCGCCCTACAAATTCTGTTCAGCGCCCTGTTGGCTCTGCGCGAACAGCGAGGTCAATCTCCCGTTCAACTGGCTGAATTAAAAGAAAGGTTGGAGCAAATTCAGGCCAACTACAACCAGCAGGAACAGCCCATCCCCCCGGAAATCGAGAGCATGATCGACCGCTTGCAGCGTTTGCTGCAGCAGGCGCAGGAGCCACCTGCCATAGAATGACAGAACTAACCACCCATGCTTAATTTCTACGAACAAGTATACGCCGTTGTGCGCCGCATTCCGCCGGGGAAGGTGACCAGTTACGGCCGTATTGCCCACATGCTTGGCCGCCCCAATGCCGCCCGCGCCGTCGGTTATGCCCTTAGCAGCCTCAAAGACAAAGACCAGCACACTGTGCCCTGGCAGAGGGTGGTCAACAGCCAGGGGCGCATCACTATCGTCAACCGGGAACACACCGCCCAGCACCAGGCCGATCTCCTCCGCGCCGAAGGGGTCACCGTCAGCGAAAATCTTTCCATCAACTTAGAGCACCATCTGTGGCAAGGACTGCACCTGGTAGAACTGGACGACATATTGCGTAAAACGTGAAACGTGACAAGTGAGGTCTTCACGCATCACGTTTCACGCATCACGCATCACGCATCACGCATCACGCATTCTCTCCTCATACGCCCCAATATGTTCCAT
>JAWOIM010000345.1:0-4636 GCA_046484685.1 Chloroflexota bacterium
GCTTGTTTGAGCAGGGAATCAGCATACAAAAGCGCTGGGGAACACCTGAAGATGTTGGAAAAGTGGCTGCTGCAATGGCTACCGGAATGATGCCTTATTCCACAGGACAGGTGGTTGTGGTTGATGGAGGGATGACAATTCAACGTGAATTCCCAGGCTGATATGAGAAGTACGCTGAAGCGCACTAGTGCAGTGCGGCGCAAATAGCCTAACGGTTTGTAGTAACCGCTTTAGCGGTTTTACGGCTGAAGCCGTTACTACGAACTGTCGTATTACTTGAGCCAACGTGTACTAGGCACTAGGGGTCAAAGCTTTACTCGTCTTCAAACAGCCGGTTCAACTCTTCTTCCCACACATCTCCTAACGGTTCAAAGGGGACCTCTTCAAAGGCTTCGGCCAGGCTGGTCATGTAGTCGCGCACGCCCATTTGGGGGTCCGTATTGTCCAGTTCATCCACTTTGGTGTCTACCACCTCAATCAGATGGTCACTTTTCTCCTGCAAATCAGACAGGTCCAGGTTAAGTTTGAGCATATAGTTAATCCGCTTCATGACCCCCAGCCAGGCCATAAAATCATTTTCCAGACGGATGGTACTGCCGATCTGGCTGATATGGGAGAAGTCATAAGTGGGCACAAAGGCGTAGAAGCTGACATATTCCATATCCCGCTCCCCAGCCCGGCGACAAAGGTAAGAGCCGATACTGGCCCCGCCGTGATAGTCGGACAAATTGACGGCCAGCGCTTTGATCTCTTCCTTGAGTTGGGGCAGGCTATAAATAGCCGAGACCATGCGCTCTTTATCATAGGGAAGTTCGCCATAGACGCCTCCCAGCCCTACAATACGCCGCACGCCCAGGTCTTGGGCCATTTGTAACAGGGCGGTGGCGTACATCTCAATATTGAGATGGGGTTCGTCACCCAAGAAGATGAGGAGTCCGACACGGCCGTTTTCGGTCACTTGCTCCGTATAAAACAATTCATTGCGATGGCTGTCCAGCGCTTCGGGAAAGCCCTCGTTGAATTTGACCACCGGCCGCACCAGGTCATGGGTGCCGGGTATCTGAAACAGGTAAAAGTTGTCGGGATGGATAAGGCCAATGGGGCGCGCTTTGGTCTGCTGGACCAGGTAGCGGGGCAAGCCGGAAGAGATAGAGCCGGCATCGGCCCATTGGCGCCAGCCCACAATCATATAGAGTTCTTCGGCGGTCGGTTGTTCCCACAGTTCAATCAGATCAGACATCATTACACTCATCTTTTTTGTAAACCGTAATCGGTAATCGCCGTGCGGTAGTCGGTTAACTGCTTACGGATAACGGATAACCGAACTATCGCTAACCATAACACACAATGGGGTAAATTTCTATGACTGCTCAGGGAATTGTGAGGGAAGGGGGTTGGGGATTGGGGAATAAAAAAAACGGCCGTTTGGGTAAACGGCCGTTTCAATACATCTTCGTGTTAATCCGCGTTAATTTTGCGGCCTAACCTACCAGCGACGGCCACCGCCACTGTCAGGAAAATCACCACGGCGACCACCGCCACTAGAGGACTTTTTGTTGCCCCAGTTGCCGCCACCGCGATTACCGCCGCCACCACGACGACCACCGCCGCCACGATCTTCACGCGGTTGGGCTTCATTCACCCGCAGGCTGCGACCGTCCAGATCTGTGCCATCTAAGGCCTTGATCGCAGCATCGGCCGCTGCATCCGGCATCTCCACGAAGCAAAAGCCCCGAAAACGGCCGCTGTCACGGTCGGTAATCATGGCAATTGATTCAATTTCCCCATATTCCGAAAGCAGGTCACGGACCTGACTCTCAGTTGCCTCATAAGACAAATTCCCTACATACAATTTCTTCGCCAACTTAATTCTCTCCAAAAACCAGATCCGGGGTTTGAGATGCAGCCTGGGGCTGTTGGGCAGACAAAAAGCTGTCCGCTTCAAGTGCAACGGCGGGGGTAGATGGTTGTCTCTATGCCCCCCATTGGCACCCTACAAACGTGGAAGTAAATAAACTGGTTACAGTATAGCACGAATGTCTGCTTTTGTCGCTACTGAACGGGTCTATGCACCATTTCTCTCATCTTGCCCGGCCAAATAGAATGTTTTATAAAGAATTTGAATGGCACATTGGCAATTACCCGTGAGAAAGCTATGTCAGACACATTATCAGGCAAGGACAAACGCTGTTATCTGCTTGTCTGCCATTGGCCTAATCACTGAACGCCTCTATAATTTCCCCTATGGCCTCACCCCAGAACCCACAAACCGACCCCCAAATTCTGTGGCGCTGCTTTCGCTATCTGAGGCCCTACGCCAGGATGGTGGCCGGCATCTATATCACGATGTTGTTCATCAATATTAGCAGCGCCATTGTGCCCCAACTGATTCGCTGGGGCATTGACGAAGGTATCTACGGTGGCGATCTGGATCTGTTGGGGCAGGCCACCCTCATCCTGCTGGGGCTGACGCTGGTCAAAGGGGGTCTCACCTTTTACCAGGGCAAGTGGAGCGAAGTTGTCTCCCAAAACGCGGCCTATGATATACGCAACGAGCTGCTGCAAAAGCTGACCGCCCTCTCCTTCTCCTTCCACGACCGCACCGAAGCGGGCCAGATTTTAACCCGCGCCATGCAGGATGTGGAGCGGATTCGTTTTCTGACCGGTCGCGCCGTCCTCCGTATTTTGGAAGGTGCAGTGCTGATTCTGCTCACGGCCGTTATTCTGCTCTGGATGAATTGGCGGCTGGCGCTGCTCATCCTGCTGATTTTGCCCCCGCTGGTACACCGCGCTTACCATTACGGCCGTCTCTTCCGTCCCCTCTCCTTCAAAATACAAGACCAATTGGGTCAATTGACCACCCAGTTGGAACAAAATTTGCGCGGGGCACGGGTTGTCAAAGCGTTTGCTCAGGAAGAGGCCGAAATCAACCGTTTTGAAGCCGAAAACCGACACTGGTTCGACCTTTCTCACGAGGCGGCGCGGGTACAGGCAGTCAATGCCCCCCTGCTTGACCTGATCGCCAATTTGGGCACGATGGCCATTCTCTGGTACGGTGGCTGGCTGGTTATCGACGGCAATTTGACACTGGGGGAACTGGTCGCTTTTACCACCTACCTGGCCATGCTGGTACGGCCGATTCGTAATATTGGCCGCATCATCCCTATTCTGGCTATTGCCGCTTCGGCCGGGGAGCGGGTCTTTGCCATCCTGGACACGCCGGAAGAGGTAGCCGACGCGCCCGGTGCCGAACCGCTGCCCCGGCTCAACGGCCGGGTTGAATTTGATCACGTCTCTTTTGGCTACCGGGCGGACCACCCGATTTTGCACGACATCAGCTTTGCGGCCGAACCGGGTCAGATTGTGGCCATCATGGGCGCTACCGGGTCGGGCAAATCCACCCTGATTAACCTGATTGCCCGCTTTTATGAGCCGACAGACGGCCGTATCTACCTCGACGGCCGGGACAGCCAGACCACGACCATCAGCTCCCTGCGCCGCCAGATCGGCTTTGTAATGCAGGATACGCTCCTTTTTGCCGCCAGCGTGCGCCAAAATATCGCCTTTGGTAGTCCCCAGGCCGGCGAAGCGGCCATCATCCAGGCGGCCAAAGATGCTCAGGCCCACGATTTTATTATGGAAATGCCCGACGGCTACGACTCACGGGTGGGCGAGCGAGGCGTCACCCTGTCTGGCGGCCAAAAGCAGCGGCTCTCCATTGCCCGCGCCCTGCTGACCGATCCGCGCATTCTGATCCTCGACGACGCCACCGCCAGCGTGGACAGCCAGACGGAACGGCTCATCCAGCAGGCATTGGACCGGCTGATGGCCGGACGCACCACCTTTATCATCGCCCACCGGCTGAGTACTGTACAGCGAGCCGATTTGATTTTGCTGCTGGAAAACGGCCGTCTCACCGCCCGCGGCCACCATGAGCAACTGCTGCGTGAGTCGCCCCTTTACCAACAAATCTATGAACTGCAGAATAATTAACCATGAGCTTTAGTTTTAGTCCCAACATGGGGCCACGCGGCGCCGTCAGCCGTTTTGGCCAGGAGAGCAAAGACGGCCGTGCCTTTGACAAAAACGTCATTATGGGCATGTTGGCCTTCGTCAAACCCTATTGGCGGCGCATGGCCGTCGCCTTTTTGCTGATGCTGGGCGTAACCACTTTTACCCTGCTCACTCCCTATTTGATCAAAGAGGCCATTGACAGTCACATTGCCGTGGGCGACGGCGACGGATTGGCGCGGCTGGCCCTGCTCATCGCCGGCTGTTATGTGGGTCTCTACCTGACCAATGCCGGCCAGGATTACCTGCTGGGCTGGACCTCACAGCGGGTGCTGGCCGACGTGCGCGAACGGATGCTCGAACATCTTCAGCGGCTCTCGCTGGCCTACCATGACCGTACCATTGTCGGCGTCACCGTCTCCCGCGTCATCAACGACGTGGCCGTGATCAACGATTTACTGTCCCAGGAGGTCATCTCCCTGATGGGGGACATATTGATTCTGATCGTCATTATTATCATCATGCTGACGATGAGTCCCCAACTGGCGCTGCTCACCTTTACCGTCTTGCCCCTGATGGCCCTGGCCACCATCCTCTTTTCCCGCCACGCTAAGAGTGCCTTCCG
>JAWOIM010000529.1:0-6977 GCA_046484685.1 Chloroflexota bacterium
CAAAGGTCATACCCTACAGGGCACAGATAGACCTCAGACATCTTCGGCGAATTGTCACTACCTCTTTATTATATAGAAATCGGTACAAGAATGTTACCAGTTATATCTGGTCGATCAGTATCTCTCCTCCCTGCTTCACCTTTTTCTACTCACCTGCATAAGTCTTACAAGAGATCATCCGGCTCTTTCTCATCCAAATTCAGAGCCAACTCCTTGATCTTAGCATTATTCGTCGCTTCAATCAACTGACCCAGGTTCACCAAAATCATGGCTGTTCAGTCCGAAAGTTTCTTTATCATATGGATGTCGTCTGGTTCCGGGCTGACCGGCAAGAATGATTTCGGCCGTTACCGGGTGGAAAACAAGCTGCGACTGGCCACTGGCCACGTATGCTTGCAGCCTGGTGCAATATCTTTTGTTCAAGGGTTGGCTCTCCTTTGGGACGGAGGACGGAGGACCGACGACGGAGGGTTATTTCCGTCTTCCGTCCTTCGTCTTCCATCATTTCTTAGATAAATAAGGCCGCTTTGGCGCGGCCGGCGTCGCCCAGGAAGGTGGCTACGCCGCCCATCTCCAGGCCGTCGACCAGTTCGTCGTCGTGGACGCCCAGCAGTTCGCGGGACATCTCGCAGACCACCATGCGCACGCCCAAATCTTGAGCCATCTCCACCAGTTCTTCAACAGAGGCCACGTCATGGTCATTCATGAGCTTGCGAATGATTTTGGCCCCGGCGCCGAAGTAATTCATCTGGGAAAGCCCTAAGCCACCGGTTCCGGCCGGCAGCATAGCGGTGAAGCCTTTTTCCAGAATGTTTTTCTGGTCGAAGGATTTCTTCTTTTTGACAACGCTCAGCCCCCAAAAGGTGAAGAACATAGAAACCTCCATGCCCATGGCGGCCGCGCCGGTAGCGATGATAAAAGCGGCGATTGTTTTGTCCAGATCGCCAGAAAAGACGACCATCGCCAGACGGTCTTCGATGTCCTGGGCCGGAGACTCTTCTAACGCCTGGACACGGGCTTCGAGGGCTGCTATTTGCTGTAGCAGGCTGTTTGTATCGAGCGCTGTCTACCCGTTGCCGTTGGTACTGACTTTATCCATTGTATTAATTGTCATTTCTCTCTCCTCGTTGAGAGACTACAAAAGTTTGAGAAACTTTTGTAGTCTTTACGCACTACGCACTACGATCCTTATTTTGTCCGTTTCAGGTAATGGACATAGAGGTCCTGACCATTGTCCTGGACGGTTTCCTGTTCCAGCAGTTCCATATTTTTGGCCGTCTTGGCCCAGCCCTGGAAGTCGGCGATAGAACCGCGGTCGGTGGCCACTACTTTTAGCACGCTGCCCACATCCAGGGTGTTGATGGCTTTACGGCTTTTTACTAAAGGCATGGGGCATTTGGCCCCTTTTACGTCTAATGTTTCATCAAATTGAATACTCATACTTATCTCCTTGAATTACGAGTTACGAGTTACGAGGGACGAATTACGAAGACTGTCGATTCGTAATTCGTAATTCGTCCTTCGTAATTTTATGCGAGGGCGCAGATATTTTTGCCCAGTTCTAGCTCGCTGGCAGCTTCTTCGTCGGGGTGGCTGAGGCCGGCGTTGACCCGCTTAATTTCCACGTACTCTTGGGGAAAGTGGGGCAGGCTGCTGAGTACATAGTCGGTAAATTCTGCTAAGGTACGGGGCTTGAGGGCCTCGTTTTGGGTTTTGACGGTGGCGTAGGTTTCGACAAAGATACCGTTGCCGCCGTCTTCATCCTGGCGGCTGAAATGGGCCGGCAGAATGTAGGTATTGTCGGTGAGATGGGGCGGCAGCCGGTGGAACATGCTCTCGTAGAGAATGGGGGTCCAGCGTTCGCCCTGGCCACCCAGATCGGGACGGCCGAATGATTGCAAAAAGATACCGTCACCCGTGAACAGATAGCGGCCGCCGTCGGGGGTGGTAGCCAGGTAGTTGACCTGCCCCAGGGTGTGGCCGGGGAACCAGATCGTTTTGACGGTCATCTGCCCCACCTGGAAGGTCTGGCCGTCGTGCAGATAGGTGTAGCTGATGGTCGCGGGCAGCATGTCCAGCGGGTGGATGGCGTCGTAGGGGTGCATGTAGTAGCTGGCCCCGGTGGCCGCTTTGAGGGCCGGGCCGCCGCTGATGTGGTCGGCGTGGGCGTGGGTGTCGAAGATGTGAGTCAGGCTGGCCCCGGCCTCGCTGATGGCGTCCAGATAATAGTCGATGTGACGCAGCGGATCGACGATGGCGGCCTGACCGTCGCTGATGAGGACAAAGCTGAGGTCGCCACGGGCGGGACGGGCTATCTGGATAATACGGCCGTATGCCCCACTTACCACATCCCGCACATCGTACAGGTCGCCCCAACTGGTGATGCCTTCTTTGAGGTAGCTGACGCTGTAGCCAGCATCACGCAAGATTTCGGCCACAAACTGGGCCGAGCCTTCTTTGGCGCAGACAACCAGAATCTCTTCCTCGGTCGAGACATGCCTGGCCAACGTGTGCAGGCTGGCCTCTTCATCCTCCACAAACTCGAAATAGGGCAGGTTGAGAATGTTCAGGCCGGCCCGCCCTTCCACGCGCCAGCGCTCGAAGTCATCTTCATTGCGCACGTCCAGAATAAAGGGGGCGCTGCCGTCTAAGATCGTTTCGTACATCTCGGCGGCGGTCAAGGCCGCAATTGCGGGCGCGATTGTGCCGGCAATAGGAGCCTCGGTGGGTACGGCCGTTTCTTCCATAACTAAAGTCATTGTTCTTATACTCCTTTCAACGTGAAAAGTGAAACGTGAAACGTGATGCGTGATGCGTGATGCGTGAAAAGCAGGCTCATCCCTCACGCTAAATACTGAATACTGAATACTGAATACTGAATACTACGGTTGGGAGTATAGGCCGGGACTTTAAGGGGCGTGTAAAGGGAGTGTAAGGATTGTGTAAGGATGGGGATTTTAATAAGAATAATTCTCGCGCAGAGAGGTAGTTTTTCTCCGCGCCCCTGCGCCTCTGCGCGAGATTTTATCTGCTGACCTGGCAACATAAAACGAAAAAACGTACTATCCTACCCCAGCCCGCCGCTGTGGGCACTGCCCATAGCCCAGACCAGGTGGCGGGTAATGGTCAAGCCAATACCGCCGGATAGAATTCGCTTACGCATTTTTCATAGCCAACCCGATTAGCGCAGCCAGGCGGCTACCGTCCAGGATAAATCGGAGAAGCGCTGCCATTCGCTATGCCAGCCCCGGTCGGACAGCGCCTGTTCCATTTCGTCTACCGGCCAGAAGAACTCTTCGGCAAAGGCCTCGGCCAGATCAGGATGGCTGTGGGCGTATTTGTCCAGGATGCGCTGCCGATCAGGCTCGTTTTTGAGCATCAGGTCGCCGATGAGAACACGGCCGTTTCTTTTCATCTTACTCTGCAAACAATCAAATAAACGCAGCTTCTCCTCTTCGAGCAAATGGTGCAGGGCGTAGCAGGAGACAATGACGTCATACTGGTGCAGGTCGGCCGTATGCACATAGTGCAAAATGTCGCTAATGTGATAGGTGACCTCTCGCTCTGACAGCTTTTCCCGGGCGATGGCGATCATATTGCGGGAAATATCCACGGCCGTCAGGCGACAACTGGCCGGTAAAGCCAGGAGGGTATTGCCCGTGCCGCAGCCGAGGTCGAGAACGGCCGTATCCTCCGCCACCATCTGGCCCAGCCAGGTCTGCACCGCGCCATAGCCGGCCCGGATCGGATTATCCTCCTGCCGCACGTCCGCATCGTAAGCGCCGGCATAGGGATCATGATTAAACTCGTCAACATGGGCACTTTCCATGAACATCCCTCCATTGCTTGTTAGCTTACAAAGCCTAACAAGGTGAAAATAACTCTAGCAAAAAACTTATCGATAAGCGGCATCAGTCGGACGCATCCAACAAATTTTCTCCAGATTCGGGGGTGCGAGATTGTCGGGCCTGTGTCTCAATTTCACCGGCCTCACTGCGTAAGTTACCTTCAGCCTCCGTGGAGAAGGACGCCGATTCTGGCGGCGTTTCGCCTTCTGGCGCGGGGAGGGCCTCCTCTGGCTCAAGCAGCCGCACGGTCATCCCTTGGGGGAAGATCATTTCCCGTGCTTCGTCCGGCATGGAGATATGGGCATCCTCGAGCGTGCGCTTGACCAGGCGAATCACCGACGACCTGACTTTTTGCCAACTATGTTCACGGCCGTTTACCCAAAAGTAAATTTGCAGATTGACGGTGGCGCTGCCTAAACTATCTACCAAGACCAGCGGTTCCGGGTCTTTTAAGACCGCCGGGTGTTCCGTCAACAACCCCAGGATCAATTCCTGAGCCATCGTAATCTTATCATCGTACCCAATACCCACGGTAAAAGCCACCCGGCGGTTGGGGTTGCTGGTGTAATTAAAAATTTTGCTTTTGTAGACGAGGGTATTGGGAATCTGAACATGATTTCCCTCCACCGTCATTATGATTGTGGCGCGTGTAGTCAATAGCTGCACGAAGCCCAGCGTACCCTCTATCTCAACCAGATCGCCCGTCTGGAAGGGATTCTGCATACTAAGAAAGAGGCTGGACAGGAAATTTTCGGTGATGTCCCGGAAGGCAATACCGAGGATCAGACCCAGTAATCCGGTACCACCGACAACAGTCAGGGCGACGCTGGCTAATCCGGCTATCTGAAAAACAATGTATAAACCCAGTAGAAAAACGACCACACCGATACTGCGGGCAATGACGTTGACCAACAGGTTGTGGCTGAGCCGGTGATGCAGCAACCGGCGCGCCAGGGAAACGGCTAACCTGGCAACGAGGGCGGCAACGAGCAGAACAAGCAGACTAAAGCCCATAAGCGGCAGAGCACGTACGATGGTACGCCCCTGGTCGCGCAGCCCTGCCAAAGCCGGCTCAAAATCCCAGACGGATGGTTCCAGAATGGTGATTTGATTCACAACGGCCGCTACGTCCTGGGTATTGCGGGCCAGATCACCGGCCCACCGTTTAAACTCCTCGGTCTCGGTTTGGCCGGTCAGAAAGACGACCCCGTTGTTTACCTCAACGGTGGGAGCTATAAACCAGCCCGTGGCCTCAAGGATGTTCTGAACCCGTTCCCGAATTTGCTCGTCCCGGGCCAGCGGCTGAACATCGACCCGGTCCGGTGCTTCGATGGGCCCTTCACCGGGCGCAGGTGTCGGCGTTGCCTGGGCGTGAGCAGGCAAGGCAGGGAGAGCCAGGCAAAAAAGTAGAAGGAGACCATAGACCATAGACCATAGACGATGATTGCGCGGCCGTTTATAGTCCAGCGCTTGTTGTCTATCGTCAGTAAAATGAATCATATGCTACTCCTTTACTACGTCCTCACTACCTTCCGACCTTCTTGCTGCTGGGACAATGTTTGCCCTCTAATGGAGGCCCTGCAGCTCCGGCAGGTCACCGGTTCAATTATGGCCCACCATATTCTTTTATACAAACGCTATCACCTTGTAACTCTATAGTCTCTCAAGACCTGACAGGTTTTTAACAAGGCGCTGGGCAATGCCACAGTCTGGTGGAAACCTGTCAGGTCTGTATAGTTACATCACCTTAACGGCAGCGTAAACCGAAAGGTACTGCCCTGTCCCGGTCCATCACTGTGGGCGCTGATGTCGCCGCCCATGGCCCAGACCAGATGGCGGGTAATGGTCAGGCCAATACCACTGCCGCCGCTGCTGCGGGCGCGGGAGGGGTCTACCCGGTAAAAGCGCTCAAACAGGTAGGGCAAAGCCTCTGTCGGAATGCCCTGACCGTCATCGCTAACCGAGACAAAGACAAATTTGTCGTCCGCCCGACCGGCTTCAATGGTGATACGGCCGTCTGTCCCCGTATACCGCAGCGCATTGCTCACCAGATTCAACACCACCTGCGTCACCCGGTCCGAATCGGCCGTGACTACCAGTTCATTACTCGCTGAATACTGTTTACCGGCCACCGAATACGGTTCCCCATCTACCACCAACACCAATTCCCGCCCCTCCGCCTGTGCCTGAAGCTGGTTGACCAGCCGGGCCAGCAGCGGCACCAGGTCAAATTGGGTCATATTCAGGCTAACCTGCCCTGCCTCCACCCGCGAAAGTGTTTGCAAATCATCTACCAGACGCCGCAGCCGGCGTACCTCCTGGTACATATGGGCAAACGTTTCCGGCTCGTTGGCTACCACGCCATCCATCACCCCTTCCAGATAGCCCGATAGCCCGGCCAGCGGCGTACGCAGTTCATGGGCCACATTGCCGATAAGGGCTACCCGCTGCTGTTCAATTTCTGCCAACGTTTGGGCCATCTGGTTGAAGTTGGTGGCTACCAGGGCCAGTTCGTCACTAGAGGGCACTTCGACCCGCTCGTGGTAGTGGCCGCCGGCTAGACGCTGGCTGGTATGGGCAATCTGGCGCAGCGGCCGTAAAATCTCCCAGGCCAAGGCAAAACTGGCCACCAGCCCCGCGAGCGCAGCCCCACCGGCCGCCACCAGCAGCGCCCGCCAGACCGCATTACGAAACGTCTCAACCAGTTCGGCCGTGGTTTGTTCCAGGGTGGTCGGAGAGCCGGTTTCGGCCAGGAGCGTGAGCAGCGGCAAAATATCGGCCGGGGCAATGCGCGAGATGGTAATTTCGACGGTCAGTGTCAGAGCCGTCACGCCCACCAGAACGACGGCCATGTGGGTGGCGACGATGCGCCAGCGGAGTTGTCGCCAGAAATTCATGAAATAGTATGCAGTGCGTAGTGGGTAATGCGTGGCAGCAGCGCCTACGCACTACGTACTACGCTCTATAATTCGGAGTCTATAAATTTGTAGCCCACGCCGCGTACCGTTTGGATGAGCGGTTCGCCGGTGGCCTCTTCCAGCTTGCGGCGAACCTGGCCCACGTAGACATCGACCACCCGCTCAGTGCCGTAGTAGTCGATGCCCCACACCCGGTCTAAAAGCTGCTCAC
>JAWOIM010000560.1:0-7193 GCA_046484685.1 Chloroflexota bacterium
GGTTGGGGCGGCTGGCTACTCGGCGGGTTTATGATGCTCCTCTTTTGGGGCGGAGTCATTGCCCTGGTCTTCTTCGGCATCCGCGCTTTTACCGGCTCTGCTAATCGAAACGTAACAAAACAAACCGACAGCGGCGAAAGCGCTCTGGACATCCTGAAAAAACGGTACGCTCGCGGCGAGTTGAGCAAAGAAGAGTACGAAACCATCCGCAGCGATCTGGAAACCTGATTCAGTTTCCTGATCGGTAAACAGGAAGCTTCAAGCAGGGCAAGGAAAATAATACGATGATGACAGGGTTTAGCATGGGATTTAACAGTTGCATTTGGATGATACTCTTCTGGATAGCCATCATCGGCGGCAGCATTTGGCTGCTGACGGCCATTTTCCCGCGAACAACATCAGCCTCAAACAGAGACGCTGCATCTAACAGCGATTCGCTGGAAATTTTGAAACAACGATATGCACGCGGTGAATTATCTAAAGAAGAATTTGATACGATGCGTCACACCTTAGAACAAGCGCAGGTCTGAACAACCACGCATATTTCCAGGATCCAATTTTGAAATTAGGAGACAGCAATGAATAAAACATTACTTGTAATCGGAACGATTTTGGCCGGCATCGGTCTTTTTGTAGGCGGGTTTTTCTTTAGCCAGGTGAATGCCCAGGATACCCAGCCCGGCTGGATGATGGGTAACTGGAACAATCAGGTTAGCCCGGATATGATGGGCAGTTGGGAAGGTCAATATGGCCCCAACATGATGGGCGGCGGTCAATATGACGGCATGATGATGGGGGGCCAGTATGGTTCTGGCATGATGGGTAGCTATGACGCCTATGCCGATGTGGAGCCATTATCTATTGCCGAAGCGGAAACGGCCGTTACCAACTACCTGGCCACCCTCAACGACGAAAATTTAAGCCTGGGCGAAATCATGATCTTTGACAATAACGCCTACGCCCAAATCATGAACAGCGAAACCGGTCAGGGCGCATTCGAAGTGTTGGTAGACCCCACTACTCGCAATGTCTTCCCTGAACCCGGTCCCAACATGATGTGGAACACCGAATATGGCATGATGAGTGGGGGCAACTACGGCATGATGGGCAGCATGATGAACGGCCAATACGGGTCCGGGATGATGGGCCAATATGACTCGGACATGATGGGAGAGGATCAGTACGGTGGCATGATGGGCGGCAATATGATGGGCAACTTCGGCTACGCCCCGGACGCGGAAATCAATATCACTGCTGAGGACGCTGTAGGCGCGGCTCAGGTATACCTGGATGCCTACTTACCCGGCAAAACGGCCGAAGATCACGCCGATACCTTCCCCGGTTACTACACCCTCCACATCCTGGAGAACGGCGAAACCATCGGTATGTTAAGCGTCAATGCTTACACCGGTCAGGTCTTCCTCCATCACTGGCACGGGACCTTCATCGAAATGACAGGCGGGGAACAAGCGTAAAAAGTTGGGAGCCAGAGATTGGAGATAAGAGGCAGAAACAGCCTCTCATCGCCAATCTTTTGCAGTAAAGGATGCGAATAATGCCACAGAAACAGGCCAGAACCAGATGGGCTTTTTTGTTTTTACTTGCCGGACTCACCCTGACAGCTTGCAGTGGCGTGAACACATTTCTCCCCGCAACCGAACCTCTAACGGCTCCCCCACCCGCCGCCGTGCAGACGGCAAACAACGATGAATGGGATACCGCCACCTTTTTTGCCACAACCTGCGCCAGTTGTCACGGGCCTACCGGCCAGGGCACGGCCGTTGCCCCAGCCCTGAACCGGGAAGCGATCCGCACGGCCGACACAGCGTGGCTCATCGAAACCATCAGCAACGGCCGTTCCGGAACCTTCATGCCCGCCTGGAGTGTGGAATTTGGTGGCCCGCTCACCAGTGAACAGATTGCCGAAATAGCTGCATTCTTGCAAGCAGGCGATTGGGACAAAGCCGGTGAAATTGCTGCCGACCAAACCGCTTCGCCTATGGGATCGGGGATGATGGGCAGCGGCATGGGGGGCGGTATGATGGGGAGAAAGATGATGGGCGGTAGTATGGGCAACGGCCGTCAACCGTGACAAACTTTTAGAAACAATTCAAACAAATTTAGGAGAAAAATGATATGACTCAAACAGTTACAGATTATGGTATTCGTACCCGTGTGAATCTACCCTACGAGCAGGCCATTGAAAAGGTAACGGCCGCGCTCAAAGAAGAAGGCTTTGGCGTTCTCACCGAAATCGACGTGAAAGCCACCCTCAAGAAAAAGCTCGACGTTGACTTTCGCAGATACGTTATCCTGGGTGCTTGCAATCCGGTACTGGCCAACCAGGCGCTCAACGAAGAACTGGAGATTGGCCTGCTCTTGCCTTGCAACGTTATCGTTTACGACAACGAAAATGGTGGCAGCGCGGTCTCCATAGTGGACCCCATTTCCATGCTGGGCGTCGTTGCCAACCCATCGCTGGACAAGATCGCCGACGAAGCCCGCGCCCGCTTACAGCGCGTCATCGCTTCACTGGAAAATTAGTCGGAAGTTAGGGGCGGTTTGCCGGGCTTCCTGGTAAACCGCTCAAATAACAGCCCGGTAAGCTAAATGGCGGGTATGGTAGCAAGGCAAATGGCCCTCGTCATTCTATACCAGCAGCGATAAAAATAGATGGAAGGTGGACTTCCAGTCTACCTTCCATCTTGTATTCTCAGGAGTTCACCATGCGCCGAAGCGCACTACGATGAATGAAAATCTGTAAAGCGATTTGCCAAATCGCTCTACATTTTCGTAGGAGAATGGCTTTCTGCACAAAAAGCAACTATTGATTCCGGGGTTTATTACAGTCGGCGGGGGAGTCACCCACCCCGCCGACTGTAATAAACCCCTACCAGGACGGTATTCTGGAGGCGCAGCAGGTATCGGTGCGGGCGCACGAGGAAACAGTAGTTGAATAAAACCTGCACTTTTTCGAGAATGCTTGTGCTTGAAGAAAAGCAGCCGCCTGGGGGAAACGGCCGTCCAACAACCGGTTTAGCTGCCGGCAGAGCATTCGTCCGGGATGCCCGGCAATCATTATCCAGGGTAAAATATACTGCACCAACGCCAGATCAAGAGCCAAATCCAGGGCTGCCGTCACTTCTCGGCCCGAGGGTAACAACAGCGCCACCCCATCTTGGGACCAGGCATTGGCCATAAAGACAATGGCCCGGTTGATCGCCTCTGGCGGCACGTGAATGTCATGATTCTGCAACATCGTGACGCTTTTTATTAAGGGACGGAAAGGCTGCCGGCGACCCCAGAGGCGTATAAGCTGGGTGTAAGCAACTTGCTCATCACGAATGGAAGAGCGGAGGAAAGAAGCACTATATGGCTGAGACAGCCGGGCAGCCGCCTGTCTCGTCTCTACGACAAAGGGTAACGGGTGTTGGCATTGTGACTTTGTCGTCTCACCCGGCCAGAGAATAACGGCCGTATGCGACAACAGTTCCGGCGTCCACCAGCGAAAGTGGACCGTATCTATCGTTCCAATCAGGCGAAAATTGTGGGGAAAGGGTATCGGTGCGGCTCCCCGATATGATAACAATCCTGGCACGGCAAACAGACTGTGTAACTCAGCCGGGCTAACCTGGGTCAGGCAGGCAATAAATAGACGGTCTGTGTTTTCCGGCAGGCTTGCCTCTTCCAGAAGCGTCATCAGCTTGTAACTGTTGAGCGATGCCTGCGCTTCGACCAGGGAAGTTACGTTCCAACTGCCACTGGCCCAGCGGGCGTGGCCAACCATTTGCTGGCACTGCCTCTCTGGTTCATCGGTAAGCAGTTTCCCGGCGCTTTCTACCAGCGCCACTTTCCCCATTTGCACCGGCCCAACCAGGATTGCTTTCGAGCAAGACTTGAGCGTTATGTAAAAGCGGGCAAGAGACAGATCATCATCAATCATCGTTTTAACTCTCTTCCTTCACAGCTATCCCGTCCGGCGCAATCAGGCTGTCGGCTGGTTCAGGCACTTGTCTGTACCGCCAGCGAAAATCACATCGGGGCGCGCCGCTGGCGAGCGTGCCTGTGCGTTCCAACTTCGCGCCCCATTGCTCGGCCAGTGGGAAATCCAGGTTGCAAAAGGTCTTTACACACAGTTCCGACAGGTTGTGCGAAGCGAAAAATTCAGCCACCGGGCAGCGTAAGCAATCAAAAGCAACCACACCTTCTCCCACATCCACATCCTGCCACAAGTAAGCTGGCGAGCCAAAAGGGAAAGAGCGAAAGGCATCTGTCGCCAGCTTGAGCCGCTTCAGGCCATCCTGGGTAAATGTGCCACTGACAAACCACGGTAAATCGCCCATCACGGTATAGACTTCCCAGGCAATCTGGTAAATCAGATCGGCCGCGCCGTCTTTGGTCTGACCGACGGCCGTTAGCACTTCGTACAGGGCAATAATGGCGGCGGCGGCATGCACAGTGAAGCGTGCCCCCAACGTTTTCTGGTGGGGGATGGACGGCTCCAAATCGAGATAGCGTATCCAGGTGCGCTCCAGGATTTCTTTCACTTGCGCGTCCGGGTAATGATCCGTCAGAACCTGCCAGGCATAGGGGTTGGCAACGGCCTTCATTAGGCCCGCACCTTGTTGGAACTCGTTCAGTCTGGTAGACAGCACTGTGGCTGCCGTACTCCATAAGAAGTGGGTGGATATGTCATCACCATAATCGTCCTGAGCTTCGGCCGGTGGTATCTCTCCAATCAAAATTAATTCGGGTAGGATTTGCTCAGCCCGCCGCTGTAGGCGACGGCCGTCCAAAGCACGCTGGCAAAGTTCACGGGCGATAATCGGCTTGATCGCTTCTGCAAAATTGAGGTCAGGCGCCAGGGTGAAAGCCAGCGCTTCGGCCGTGGTAATCGCCTTGGCATGGAGCAATAAATTGCTAGGGAAGATGAACCCGAACTGGGAACCATGCACAATGATCCCCAGATAAACTTGCGCCAGGCTTACCTGAGAAAGTGTGGCCGCATAAAACGCATCGGCCAGTTCTTTGAATTTTCGGTAGAAGCCTTCTTCGTCAGATTCGGTCAATACCTGAGTCTGTTTTACCAGGTGATGAAAGGCTCGCCGTGTCTGTTGCTGGGACACCGCCAGCATGTACAACATGAAGCGATCCCGCTGGCTGTCGGTCAACGCGCCGACCATACCCACATCCAGAATAACGATTTTACCGTCTTGCCGGAAGAAAATGTTGCCGGGATGCAAATCGGCGTGAAAGAAACCATCCGCGATAAACATCTTCATTTCCAGTTCCATGAGGCGTCGGTTGAGCCGTTTCTGTTCCTCAGGCGACAGCGCCCCCATGACTTCGCTCAGGCGCAAACCAGAAACGCGTGACATGGTAAGCACTTTCGGCGACGTATAATCCCAGAAAACGGCCGGGAAAACGACATCCTTCCAGTCGTGAAAGTTTGCCCGGAACCGCTCTAAAGTGGCCGCTTCCAGGGAAAAGTCTAGCTCGTGTAGGGTATAGCGCCTGAATTCGTTTAGCCCTTCCACCAGATTAAGCCGCTGCACTCTGCGGGGAAACAACCACCGCAATAAGCCTATGAGCCAGGAGAGAACAATCATATCCCGGTTGATTATGTGGCGAATCTGGGGCCGCTGCACCTTCACGGCAACTTCCGTGCCGTCGGCAAGTACGGCAAAATGCACTTGTGACAGGGATGCTGCGGCTACCGGCTCTGCCGCAAAGGATTGAAAGACCTGCTGAATATCCTTACCAAAGGCCTGCTGGAGCGCGGTCTCGACGTCCGCATAAGCGAAAGGTGGCACTCGTTCATGGAGAACCGCCAGGGCCGCGATGTGTTCCCTGGGCAACAGGTCAGGGCGCGTACTCAAGATTTGGCCCAATTTGATGAAGGTAGGCCCCAGGTCCAGGAGCGCCTCTACAAAGCGCTGGGGAATGTGCTGTCGGGCTGCCCGTTCTTCAGGAGGAAGCCTTATAAACCGGCGCAAGGCCCAAAACTCACGCAAGACAATCCGGATAATACGAATGAGCCGGAAGACGAGAGGGACAAGATTGCGAAGCGACGCCGTCTCACGAATGTCTTCCTTCGCAGAACCACTGTATCTACCCGGCGCTGTGCTGAACGCTTGCCGGCAGCCTGGTGAGCAGAAATAATGTGTCTGTCCGGCAACCTCTATCTGGCCGGCCGCCTGTGCCAGTTCGATCTCCATGCCGCAAACCGGGTCTTTCACCTTCATCTGTCCTCCTTCGCGTCAATCTTAACGAACCAGAAAGTCCCGCCGTATACCCATGGCCTCATCAGTCATGCGGATGGACTCCTGTCCATCTTTGACCGTACCCGCCAGGGCGCGAATGGCGTCTACAGTTTCAGGAACGACGATAGCCTGATTGTCCACCTGATACGTGTAGTAAATTTCATTACCGTTCACCGTGAGGACGTCTTCCCACAGCGCCACTTCCCACATGTCGCCGCGCGGCCGGTTCAGATCCTTCATCAACTCGATGGTGCTGTTAAGGGCCACGATGCCATCACTCATACGGATGAAGGCGATGCGCGGCGCAGCGTGAAAGGCCGCCAGCACTTCTTCCCGGCTGGCTGTTCGCGTCATTTCCACTACCCAGTAGTGGCTGTGGCTTTGCGTGTGCGAGGCTTTGGCAGCAATAGTAACCACGTCCAGATCAGGCACAACGGTTTGGGCATCCGGCCCCTGGTGGCTGGGGATATCACGCTCGGGGACGACGGTGTTCATGATGCCGCTGTGATCGGATTCCCAGGGGTCGGTAGCGCGGCGTATCAGCACCCCCCGCGCCTTCTTGAGAAGGCCGGCGTTCCGTAGCGCCAGCAGCGTGCGCACGGTACTGGTGGTGTTGCAGGAGACGACGCGGGTAGCCTCCCGGCCTACGGCCGTTTCGTAGTTAGCCTGGGCCACGAAAGAATGCCCCGTCAGGCTGTGTTTTTCGCCGCCCTGGTAGATAGCCTTGACGCCGGCTTCACGATACCGCTCCAGGTTCCTGGCGCCAACACCTTTGGGCGTGCAGTCTGCTATCATATCCACCTGGGACAACAAGTCGTTCAAGGTGCCTGCAATGGGAATGCCGGCCGCTTTCATCTCGTCCACTTTATCCGGTAGCGAGGTGTAGATGGGTAATCCCAACACAACGCCTGCTTGCACACGGTAGTCACT
>JAWOIM010000758.1:0-7385 GCA_046484685.1 Chloroflexota bacterium
CACGTGGGCGATCGTTTGCTGATCCAGATCGGCAAACGGATCCGCAGTGTCATTCGGGAGGCCATGCTTTTTTCAAACGGGCGGCCAAAGTGGTAGACATTCCCTGGCAGATGGCCGTGGGCGAAGATTTCCGTTTTACTACCACCAGTGGCCCCAAACCGACCGGCACCGATTTTATCAACCGCTACGTGGATAAAGTCAACCAGGCTTCACTGCACGACGAAGTGGTCTGTGCCGCTTTCTTGCGGGTGATGAATATGCTGGCCCCCTCTACCAGCCTCATGAAACCACAGATTTTATGGCGGGTGCTGCGACCGCGGAAAACGGCCGTGGCACCCCAGCCAACGGGCACGCCGCAGACCGCTCCCTCTACCTGAAGCGTCAGCCGGCTCAGCCATTGGGCCCATTCCGCATGAAATCTGGCCGCCGCTGGGCCGGACTGCGCCCACTAATGCCCGCAGCAGCCCCTAACAGGCCAAAAATTTGCCCTTTTATCCTCTTCCGGTTATAGTTTTATTGCTCCACAACTTATGTATCGGTGGAGCGTTCAAGGATATTCCACCTCCTAAAGCCGCTGGCCTCATATACCCAGCGGCCCTTTTTTCTAACAATATAGATTAAAATCAAATAGCCCATGAACGTGCCAATCCGTGAACTTAAACAGCGTTACAAAATTAACCTGGCTCTGGGACACACATTGCCGGTAAACGACCTGGCAATTTCGCTGCCGCTCTCAACCGGAAACCCGCTCTATGATGCCGCTTTGACTGATAAATTGGTGATGACGGCCACCTTAAGTCAGGCGGAACACCTGAACCGGGGCTGGCATCTGGCACGGCAAGGTAGCGTGGCGGAATTACAAACGTTGGCCGCCCACGCCCCCAGCCTGTTGAATGATTACAAATTGCTGCTGGCTTTGCGTGCCTGGGAGAGCGGAAATGAGGAGCTGACCAGGACCTTTTTGCAGGCGCTGCCCTGGCATTGGCGGCTGGCCTTCCCCACGGCCGTTATTAAACCGTCGGCCCACTTTTTCACCGGCTGGCGCAAGGATGTGAAATTTCGCCTGGTGGAAGACCCGCGCTATCCGGCGTTACAGGCGTTGTATCACGAGCTTTTAGCTCAGGCACCGCCGGTGGCCCTGCTGAAATACCGTCAGACGATTAAAGAAGCGGCCGCCCTGCAAAAGTTTCGCTTTGAGGGGGAACGGGAGCGGGCCATTCACGATCTCTGTTTCAATAATGGTCGTGCTTTTCCCGACGATGGCAGCCTGGAACCTATTACAACGTATATCCAGGCACGTGAGGCGTTGGCGGGTGGCAGCGTCCAGAACTTCCTGGCGATCCTGGAAAACGCTCCCCACGAAATTCCGCTGACTGCCTACATGGGCTTACTGGGCAACGCCCGCATTCGACTGAATGATAATGAGCAGCCGGCAAGCGGCCGGCTGCGTGCTTATGCTATCCGGGCGGCGACGGCCGTTGATTGCCTGCTGCGCTTACAAGAGTGGCAAAACTGGCTCACGCCCGCCCATGTCCAGACATTGGGGGCTAAAGTTAATCAGGGGATCATCGAGCGCGGCCTGGATATTCCTTTTTTTAAGGTCACCAAAGCGTTTATGAACGCACCGCTGTCTGTACGGCAGATGGCCCTGGAACCCCTTTATCTGCCCTTGCTACGTCACTTTGGCCGGCAAACGGTCGACTTGCTGGGCGAACCCGGACCGCTTACCTATTTGCAGCCGGCCAATACCATTCACCTCATGAGCTTTTTGCTTTATGCCACGCTCAGCAGCGCCATGCCTTCCCGTCTATTTCTCGTCTTCCCTGATGGCGTCGAGGAAATTCCCCCCTTAGACTTAGAAGAAGTTGCCCGCCACCTGGCCGACGATCCGCAAGCGATGCAAAACTGGCTGCTGCAAAAGTTTGGTGGTCTGGCAGCACAGTTTCAATATAGTTACGATTACCGGCAAATCAGTCATATCTTGCGCGAACTCGATCCCCGGGCACCGCTGCTGCTCGATTTGCCTTTTGCCCAGAGCATGGACATCCTCGACGCCCTGCTGCCTTTTGAACGGGTCTTTAACCTCAACAACACCTTTGGCGCGCCGGGAGAAATTTGCATCGCTTACGAATATTATGCCCTCTTCACGGTAAACACCTCTTTCTGGCATTATGGCTTGTGGTCCCGCTACAGTGATATGGCTGCACAGCGATTTGCCGAGTTTTTACACCGCTTGCGTACTTTTCAGCAGTTAGCGGCCGAAGTGTGAAAGAAACATGAAACTTCTATTTATCACCAATCAATATGGCGACCGGGTGATGATTCACCCCTCTTACGGCGGGCGCATGATTTTTTTTGCCGGGGAAGAACAACCACAAAACCAGGAGTTGGTCACTGTGGAACTCCCCGGCCTACCGGAAAATAGCGAGGCGGCTATTTTTGCCTGGCTGGATGAACAGACGGCCGTACCAGCCGATTCGCGGCGACCCCTTTATGAACTGCCGGCCGAAAATTGGCGTGGGGCTGTACTGGAAGATATCCTGGACGCCGAAAATTACGAATACCTGGGTTGGTGGTTACACGCCCACTTCCCGCTGGCCGATTTCAGTGCCTTTGCCGATAAGTGGCTGCCCCCGGTGCAAGCGCAGATGCGCCAGGCGCTGGAGGTGACCGGGCCGAAGGAACGAGCGGACTTTTTGCGTCAGTTACACTCCCTGGCCGACCGTGTTTTTGTGGCGATAGCCCAGGTGCCGGAGTGTATAGAGCGTGAACGAGCTGAGTTGATTGAGGGCGTGGAAAAGAGTGTGGTAGCCCAGTTGCGCCAGGAACCATTTGTAGTGGAGCAATGGATCGAAACTGCCGAATTGTTACAAACAACCGACCTCGCCCATAATCTGCTGGTTGAGGTAACACAAACATTGGCCCGCCAACGCGCCGGCCAGGCGGAAATTGAAGCGGCCTTGACCCGCATCTACCAGTCGTCTAAACTGCGGCCCCTAACCGAATATTCGCGAGCATTCTGGAACCCGCTCAGCCACACTTTTCGTCTGGAGCCTACTGTTTCCGACCAAACGATTGATATTACCACGGCCCAGGCGCAACCAGTCAATTGGGGTTGGGAATTGTTTGGCGGGCGGCGCATTGGCCGGATTGTGCCCGGTCGCCAGGCATTGGTTATCAGCGATGCCGGCAGCCTCACCTATATCGCCGGTGGACGGGACATTAAGTTCAAAGTGCAGCAGCACGGCCGTTTACGCCGGCATGGCTGCACCCTCATCATGGACAGTACGAGCAACAGCCTGTATGAAGCCTTATTGGAAATGGAGCGCCTGGATATTCTGGCCACTCTGGCCCCCCAGGAGGCTGTGGCCAGAGTGGCCCATCTCAATTTGCCACCTGACCACGCTGTTCACCAGACCGCAGCGGCCGTACAGCAGGATCCGCGCCAGGCGCGTGTTCTGGCCGATTTGTTGATCGAATTAACCGTAGGCATTGATGCCGATGTTGCGCGCCGGCTGATACGGGCACAGACCGGGCGCACAGGCCGATGACAGAGTTATTGGTCCTGCTAAGCCTGAGGGGGTTGGACGCGCACATGAGTATCGCTGAAAAATATTTTGTCATTTTTGATACCGGTAGTTGGGCCGACAATGTTAAAGCTCTCTTTCAGGGGCAGACAATCAGACGAACCACCGATCAATACCTCCACCTCATCCGGATGAAGCGCAGCCAGCAGTTCCTCATCATAGACGGCAAGTTGGTTAGCATAGAGGGTAAAGGTGACTGTTTTGCATTCCCCAGGTTCTAGCGAAATGCGCTTATACCCTTTTAGCTCTTTGAGCGGCCGGGGCGGAACGGCCGTTTGCCGCGTATAAAGCTGCACCACTTCCTCGCCGGCCCGGCGGCCACGGTTGGTAACATCGACGCTGATATCTACCTTGCCGCCCGCTTCCACCTCTTCCCGGTCTACCTGAATATTGTCGTAGCTGAAGGTTGTATAACTTAAGCCGTGACCAAAGGCATAAAGTGGCTCGCCGGTAAAATAGCGATAGGTGCGGTTTTCCATGCTGTATTGTTCAAAGGGCGGCAAATCATCAACAGAGCGATAGAAGGTGACCGGCAGACGACCGGCAGGATTGAAATCACCAAAAATGACGTCGGCCAGTGCTTCCCCGCCCGCCTGGCCCGGATACCAGGCTTCGAGAATGGCGGGAACGTGTTCGGCAGCCCAATTGATGGCCAGGGCGCTGCCGTTCAACAGGACCAGTATCATCGGTTTGCCCAGTGCGTGCAGTTCTTGGAGAAGGTTCTCCTGCGGTGAGGGTAAGGCAATGTCGGTTCGGTCGCCGCCGAAAAAACCCTCTACATCAACCGGCATCTCTTCCCCTTCCAGGTCTGGCGAAAGACCCAAGGCAGCGATAATGACGTCGGCTTTTGCGGCCGTTTCTAACGCTCCGGTCAGATAATCGGCGTCAAGGTAAGCCCACAAAAGCTGCACCTGGGGGTCAAGCCCCTGGCTGACATAGTCCAACTGAATTTTATAAAAACGGCCGCCTTCTAAATCAATGTCTTTGCTTTTTATGCGCGGATGGTGAACGTCTCTGTACGTGACCAGGGTTTCGCCATCAAGCAGGAGGTCATAGGCGCTGAAGCCATTGACGGCCAGGCGATAGGGTCCACTTTGCGGCGGCACAAGGAAGCCGGTCCAACGCACCGAGAAGCTGTCTCCCCACTGCCCGCTCAACGGTGTCGTATCCTTCCAGATGGCATCCACAATACTGTCTACACGCTCGATGGCGGGGTTTCCTTCAAAAGTGGGGTTATCGTAGTAAACGGCCGTTAAGCCGTGCATCTTTTCATGCAGATCAATCGGGTACAAACAGGTAGCCGGGATCACTTCCAAGGGGGGAACGCCGTTGGCGAGGGCGCAGCCCTGAGCATAATAAAGTTTGGTTTTAGGCGAAACTTTCTGGCGAATACCGTTCAGTAGGGTTGAGGCCACGACTGGCGTACCGTTGTAATTACCTAAAAGTGAATGCCAGTCGTTGGCATTAGGGCCAATGACAGCGATTGAGCCAATCTCTTTGCTCAAGGGCAAGAAATTATTCTCATTCTTGAGCAGGACAATGGATTCCCGCGCGGCCTGAAGAGCCAGGGCTTGATGGGCTTCAGAGTTGATAACGTCGTAGGGAATTTGGGAAAAAGGCACGGCTGGCGGCGGATCGAACATGCCCAGCAGGAAGCGGGCGGTGAAGAGCCGCTCCAGGGCGGTATCAACGGCGCTTTCGGCAATTAGCCCCTGGGCGATAGCGTTCAGCAGGGCCGGGTAGGTGCAGCCGCAGTTGAGTTCACAGCCATTTTTAACGGCCAGAGCCGCTGCTTCTGCGGCCGTTTCTACGAGCTTGTGGTTGGCATAAATATCATAGATTGCCCAACAGTCGGAAACGACATAGCCTTCAAACCCCCACTCATCGCGCAAGATTTTCTGGAGCAGGGTGTGGCTGGCGCAGCAAGCTTCACCATTGGTGCGGTTATAAGCGCCCATGATAGAGTAGGCATCGGCTTCTTTTACACAAGCCTCAAACTGGGGCAGGTAAGTTTCGCGCAGGTCCCGTTCATTGACTTGGGCGTCGTAAGAGTGGCGGCTCGATTCCGGGCCGCTGTGGACGGCGTAATGTTTAGGCGTGGCTACCAGTTTCAGGTAATGGGGGTCGTCGCCCTGGAGTCCTTTAACAAAGGGCACGCCCATTGACGCGGTCAGATAAGGGTCTTCGCCATACGTTTCCTGGCCGCGACCCCAGCGCGGGTCACGAAAGATGTTGACGTTGGGCGACCAGAAGGTGAGGCCGGTGTAAATGTCCCGGATTCCGCGGCGGATGGCCTCGTGATGCTTGGCCCGTGCTTCATCGGCAATAACAATTGCTATGCGGCTCATCAGTTCAGAGTTCCAGGTAGCCGCCAGACCAATGGCTTGCGGAAATACGGTGGCTACGCCGGCACGGCCGACGCCATGCAATCCTTCGTTCCACCAATTGTAAGCCGGTATACCCAACCGCTCTATGGCGGGCGCGTCGTGAGTCATTTGGGACACCTTTTCTTCTACGGTCATTTGACTGATCAGGTGCTCAACACGCTCCTTCACAGCCAGATTATTGTTCTTATATTTGTGCATTTAGCAGAAACTCCTGGGTTGAATTGTTTGATGTAAAGACCAACTCTCCTACACTTTTTCAGTGGGCCATGTTCTCGGCGTACAGGTGACACCTGACAAGGACATTGCCAACCTGAATATCGGCCGGTACCTCTTGTTTGCAAACGTCCATGACCAGGGGGCAGCGGCCGGCATAACGGCAGCCCTTCTTCAAATATTCTTCGCGTTCTGTCTCGTTGAGATTAACCCGTCCGCGCCATCGTTTGCGGGGGTCGGCTTCAGGAATGGACTCTCTTAGCATCTGAGTGTAGGGGTGCTGGGGCTGCATCAACACCTGCTCCACCGTCCCCATTTCTACAATATTCCCTCTAAACATGATAGCAATCCGGTCGCTAACGTAGTAGGCGGTTGCCAGGTCGTGGGTAATATAGAGGACACTCATGCCAAATTCTTCTTTTAGTTTCTTGAACAGGTTCACGATTGACATCCTGAGGGAGGCGTCAACCATCGAAACCGGTTCATCGGCAATGAGCAGCGTCGGATCGGTCAAGAGCGCCCTGGCAATCGATATTCTTTGCAGTTGGCCGCCGGAAAACTCGTTAGGATACTTTCCGGCAAACTCCTCATAAGAAAGGCCAACCGCCTTTAGCTTCCGGTCAATCAAGTCAACGGCCGTAGCCTTGTTCCGGGCCAATTTGAAATTTCGGACGGTTTCAAAAAAGTATCTGTCAACCGTTCTTAAGGGGTTGAACGTGCCAAATGGATCCTGAAAAATTGCCTGGATCCCTTCTGTAAACCAGACCTTTTCCTTTTTTGTTCTTAATTTTCCCTTGTGGCTAATGGTGCCGGCGGTCGGCTCTTCAAAACCCAGCGCCATGTTCGCGGTCGTTGTTTTGCCGCAACCACTTTCACCGGCTAAGGTAAAAATTTCGGCTGGTTTAATATAAAAAGAAACGCCGTCTGTGGCCGTTATTTTGATTCTTGAAGTGATACCCCCTAAGGAGAAAACTTTGGTTAGATTTTTAACCTCAAGCAGCTTGTCCATTTTTTTCCTCAACTAGCCAGCAGGCAACTTTATGATCCGGGGCTGCCGCAATGTAGGCAGGCATTTGTTTTTTGCAGATGTCTAAGACGTGGGGACACCGGGGATGGAAGGGGCAGCCGGGCGGCAGGTCTGCCAGGGAAGGAGGGCTGCCGGGCACGCTCTGACGGGGTGTCTTATCCCCAAACTTTG
>JAWOIM010000028.1:0-3099 GCA_046484685.1 Chloroflexota bacterium
TTGCAGCTAGAGGGATATTTATTGGATGCCGACCCCATTGTCATCCGTTTTCTAGAGGACAGTACTTACACAAATGCATTGGCGATCGACACCATCTTTGCCGAGGCAGACCAGTTTTTGGAATAATTTGTGGCTAATGCGTAGTATGTACCCATAGACCACAACGAAAAACTGTTACACGCAGGACACACAGAGATACACGGAATTCCCCCACAATTTTACCTGACAGGGCATTTTTAGCTCTTGCCAAACAGAAACATTTGTTCTTGTTGGATGGGTCGATTATACTATGACTAAACATAATTTGTGATTCAGCGGGGTGAAAATTATGGCACAGTCAAAAATTGAGTGGACACAATCTACCTGGAATCCTGTCACTGGGTGCAATAAAGTTAGCCCCGGCTGCAAGAATTGTTATGCGGAACGAATGGCTCTGCGGCTGCAAGCAATGGGGCAGCCTAATTATGCCGAGGGTTTTAAGCTGACGCTGCATGAGCATATGTTGGAACGGCCGTTGCAATGGAAAAAGCCCCAGCTTATCTTCGTAAACTCCATGAGCGACCTTTTTCATGAAGATGTGCCGCTGGATTACATTCAGCGTGTATTTGACGTAATGCGCCGGGCCGATTGGCATCAATTTCAGGTGTTGACCAAACGCTCCCAACGATTGCAAGAATTGAGCTTGGCTATTGAATGGCCCACCAATGTATGGATGGGCGTCAGTGTCGAAACGCAAAAATATACAAACCGGATAAACCATCTGCAACAGACCGGCGCGCAAATTAAATTTTTGTCACTCGAACCATTATTGGGGCCATTAACCAATCTGGATTTGTGCGGTATTGATTGGGTCATCGTTGGCGGCGAATCCGGGCCTGGGGCACGGCCTGTGCAGGAGAAATGGATTACCAGCATTCGTGATCAATGTCTGGCAGCAAAAGTCCCCTTCTTTTTCAAACAGTGGGGAGGAAAAAACAAGAAAAAGACCGGGCGCAAACTGCAAGGGAAAACGTGGGATCAATTGCCAGTTCATCAAAAATTCCCATTTCACACACCAGTCTTCTGTTGAATATACAGAAACCGGTAGGCTCAACGATTTGTGTCAATTACACCCCAGTTTATGACAAACAAGTTGCTCAAAGAAAAAGGACCAATCTCAAAGATTGGACCTTTCTGTAGATTGCTATGTTGTTATCAAATTAGCGGTTAGTTTTCCCGGCGCTGCCAGACTACGTAACCAGCTACACCAACCAGAATTGCCAGCGCAGTCGCGGCGGCCACGCCACCCAAGTTCAGGAAATCGGCCGAATCGGGTTCGACCGTTTCGGGTTCGGTAATGGGGTCGGGCTGCTCGGCCGTTTCCTCCACAGCCACCGTTTCCTCCTCAACCACTGGCTCAGGGGTCGCTTCCGGTTCGGCCGTTTCCGCACCAGTTGCGGCCACGAATACGGCCGTTGTCAGCCCCGGTATCTCAAACGAGCCGCTGTTGGCGTCATAAACGGCCGTTTGCACCACTGCATCGGCCGAATTTTGCTGGATGGGATGCAGCGAGAAGCTCGTGCCGGCCAGGCTCGCTTCCGCAAAACGCACCGTCTCGCCGCTGCCGTTGAACAGAACCACAATCAGGTCATGGTCCGGGTCCAGCGTTTCGGCATGGCCGGCGTCGCTCAAGCTCATCACAATCAGCCCCGGAATCTGGTCCGGCCCAGTGTTGTGGAAGGCCACTCGCGCCATCACCTGATCGGCCGTTTGTAGCCGGAACAGGGGGGAACTGTAGCGGATTTGCAGCATTTCCAGGATGTGGTTATGGTTGGCCAGCATATGCTCCCGCTGCGGTACCAGGTCGGTGCGGGCCAGCAGCGGCGCCATAATCTCCCAATGCTCCTGGTTCTTGTCGGCGTTGGGCAGGCCGATGCCAAAGTTGTTGCTTTCTAAGGTGAAGTCGATCCGGTTGTACCAGTCGCCAGAGTCGTAGCTGTCCCGGTCAAACGACTTGGAGCGCAAAATGTCGCTGCCGGCGTGGAAGAAGGGGATGCCCTGGGACATAGAAACGACGCTCAGGGCCAGATTTTGCATCCGTACCCGATCCGCTAAGCCCATGTCGCCGGGGGCCTTAAACTGCACCGCGTCAAACAGAGTCTCGTTGTCATGGGCGGAGACGTAAACGATATGCTCTTCCGGGCTGAAGGTATAGCCGGTGGGCGAACCGTTATAGTCGATATCGCGGCCGCGCACCTCATTGCCCTGGCCGTCGATCAGGGTGTAGTCGGCCAGATTACCGGCCAGGCCCACCCGAACCTGGTCGGCAAAGCGGAAGAGGGTCAACTGCTGGATACTGTCGGCACGACTTTCATGCTCGTTGGGGATGGTGTAGAGGCCGGTGGCAAAGCCCTGCTCCAGGTAGCCGCCGAAGGGGTTGCCGCCGCGCACGGCGTCACGCAGCCGGTCGTTGAAAGTGCCGATGCCCAGGCCGCCCACGTCCAGTTGGGTGGCGTTACGGCCGCGGGCATTGCCGCCCACTTCGCCGAAGTCCCAGCCTTCACCGTAAACGTAGATGGCACGGCCGTCTACCCCATGCTCTGCCATCGTTAAATTGTCCAATGCTTCACGCACGGCAATCATATCCTCGACCATGTGGTGGCCCATCAGGTCAAAGCGGAAGCCGTCCACCTTGTAGACGGTGGCCCACAGGATGACCGAATCGACCATTAATTTGCGCATCATGTCATGCTCGGTGGCCGTATTTTCGCAGCAGGTGGAGCGGCTCATACGGCCGTTTCCATCCAGCCGATGATAATAGCCGGGCACCACCTTATCCAGGACCGATTTTTCGCTCTGGCCGCTGGCGTTGGTGTGATTGTAGACCACGTCCACCACCACGCGCAGCCCGTTTTCGTTGAGGGCCTTGACCATCTCGCGGAACTCGATGATGCGCTGCGGGCCGTCGGGATCGGTGCTGTAGCTGCCTTCGGGGGCGTTAAAGTGGAAGGGATCGTAACCCCAGTTAAAACCATCCTGCGCCTGCGCGCCGTAGACAATTTCCTGCTGCTCCTCAGAGTCGGGGGGCAGCGACGCCAGTTGCTCAAAGTCCAGGTCTAC
>JAWOIM010000061.1:0-4339 GCA_046484685.1 Chloroflexota bacterium
CTGACCGTCTTGAATGGCTCGCCCGGCTTTATCAATCTGCTGGACGCGCTGAACAGTTGGCAGTTGGTCCGGGAGCTAAAAGCGGCCACCGGCCTGCCGGCCGCCGCTTCTTTCAAGCACGTCAGTCCGGCGGGGGCGGCCGTGGCCGTGCCCCTGGATGACAGCCTGCGGCGGGCCTATTTTGTGGGCGACCGGGAATTGTCTCCCCTGGCCACGGCCTACGCCCGCGCTCGTGGGGCCGACCGTATCTCCTCTTTTGGTGATTGGATCGCCCTGAGCGATACACTGGACGTGGCTACGGCCGAATTGATCCGCCCTGAAGTCTCCGATGGGGTGATCGCCCCCGCCTATGAGCCGGAAGCGCTGGCCATCTTGCAGGCCAAGAAGGGAGGCGGCTACCGCGTCTTGCAGATTGACCCCGATTATGAGCCACCGGCCCTGGAACAGCGCCAGCTGTTTGGCCTGACTTTGGAACAGCAGCGGAATACGGCCGTTCCCACCGCCGCCGACCTGACCAACATTGTCACCCAAAACAAAACCCTGCCCGCCGAAGCGCTGCTGGATATGCTGGTGGCCCTGCTGGCCCTCAAATATACTCAATCCAATTCCGTCTGTTACACTTACCAGGGGCAGGTCATCGGCATGGGGGCGGGCCAACAGTCACGCATTCACTGTACCCGATTGGCGGGCCACAAGGCCGACCTGTGGCAATTGCGCCAGCATCCTCGTGTGTTGGAATTACCCTTCCGCGACCAAATCGGCCGGCCGGAGCGAGATAATGCTATTGACCAATATTTGCTGGACGAGTTAACAGCGGCCGAAGAAACAATCTGGCAGCAAAGCTTCAGCGAAGTGCCCCAACGGCTCACCCCGGCCCAAAAACGAGAATGGCTGGACCACAGGCAGGGGGTGACGCTCGGCTCCGACGCTTTCTTCCCCTTCCGCGACAGCATCGACCGGGCGCAGCAGAGCGGCGTCAGCACTGTGGTACAGCCCGGCGGCTCTGTCCGCGATGATCTCGTCATTGAAGCGTGTGACGGCTATGGCATGGTGATGGTCCTAACCGGCACGCGGATCTTCCACCACTGACGGTTATCCGTTATCGGTTATCCGTCATCGGTTATCCGTAAACCGTTTACCATTCACCGATTACCGTTCACCGTTCACCGTTCACCGATTACCGTTCACCGATTACCGTTTACCGTTCACCGAACACTGATCACCGACGCCACATCGGCCGGCTGCCAGTCGGGGGGTTTGAGAACCTTGCCGTCGGCGCGGCGAGGGCCGCTTACTTTTTGCATATTGGCCCGGTGAACTTCGGCAAAAACGGCGTCGGCGTCAACGCCGCAGGCGAGCATGGCCCCGTAGGTGACGTAGAGTAGATCAGACAGTTCATGCGCCAGGTCGGCCAGGAGTTGATCGCTGTTGGGGTCTGAACCGTTGGCGCTTAAGATGCGCTGGAAAACGGTCGTTACCTCCTGATACTCCTCCTCTATCAACTTCTGGCGAAAGGCAGCCAGATCGGGCGGCGGCAGAGTCGGCCGTTGCGGCATGGTAACGTTGGCCGCTTGATGAAAATTGCGTACACGCTGAGCATTGCTCTCTGGTTTAGACGGCATAACCCGTCACCTCCGTAATTAGTTGGGCCAACGACATATCGGTCAGCGCCGTTAAGCGGTAAGCTACCTCGCCAAAATCCAGTCCTCGCGTCATCCCGTTGGGTACGGCCACGCACCAGAGGCCGGCCTGCACGGCCGCCCTGGCTCCGTTGGGCGAATCTTCCAGGGCCAGGGCCTCTGCTCCTGTTATGCCCAGAGCCTGCAAAGCAGCCCGATAAACGGCCGGATCCGGCTTGGCCCGACCGCCCACATCATCACTGCCGCGCAAGATGGGAAACCGGTGGCGCAGGTTGAGGCGGGTCAGGTGGGTTTCGAGCCAGATACGGGGCGAGCTGGAGGCAATGGCTACACGCAGGCCAAGCCGCTCGGCTTCATCCAGATAAGCAATGACGCCGGGCAAAACGGCCGTTTCAGCCAGCAGCACATCATCCCGTGCCCGCCGTTGGGCCTGCACGGCCTCCTGATCCAGGGTCCGCCCTACCTGTTCTTCCAGATAGCGGTAGGGATCAAACAAGTTGAGCGAGCCAATAGCGGCCTGCCAGGCAACCAGGGGCAGTTCCACCCCATGCGCCTCATACGTCTCCTTCCAGGAAAGATAATCGGCCGTTTCCGTATCCACAATAAGACCATCAAAATCAAACACAATAGCTCTAATATTATTCATAAATTTCTAACGCTTTAATCCTCATAAAGGTAAGCGTTCACCTACCTTGACAATAGAACGCAGATTTCGCAGATTAGGCGGATTTTCGCAGATAAAAAGCAAAAAAATCCGCGTTAATCCGTTCACGTTAGCCAATCCGTGTTTATCCGCGTTCTATTTTGTCACCAACTGAACGCTTACTCATAAAGTTGACAAAATGTAGTGCGTAGTGCGTAAAACGTAATCAGATAGATATCACGCTTCACGCTTCACGCTTCACGTTTTACGTTTCACGTTTCCCGTTTCCCGTTTTACGTTTTTCGTTCCCACGCATGGGAATCCTCGACCGCTCGTGGAGCCAGATTGACCACCGGCTGCCAATCAGCAGCGGGGGGAGACTGCTGGAAGGCACGGCAGCGGGCCAGATAAATCAGCGTGGCCGTATCGTGGGGATAGCGGGCTGCCAACTCTTCAAACAAAACCAATGCCCCATTCCAGTCGCGGCTGCTATAAGCGGCAAATCCTTCGGCAAAATCGCGACACAATAGTACTTGCGCCTCTGGTGTCTGGCCTTGCTCGCCGACCAATTCATACAACAAAACTCCCTGGCGCATCCCTTTTACTAACACCTTATCTAACGGCCGAAAGTAAAATCGGTCGGCGACTTGTTGGTAAGTGGCCTGACTGACAATAATAGCTGTGCCGTAAATGTCGTTGACTGCTTCTAAGCGACTGGCCAGATTGACGCTGTCACCCAGCACCGTGTAATTCATCCGTTCGGCCGAGCCAATATTCCCCACCAACGTCTGGCCGGTATGAATACCAAAGCGGGTAGGAAACTGAATCTGACCCTGGCTGCGCCACGCTTCATTTAAAGCCACCGCCCGATCGCGACAGTAGATTGCTGAGCGGCAGGCATAAAAGGCATGGTCCAAATTATCGACCGGTGCCCCCCAAAAAGCCATCAAGCCATCACCGATATATTTATCAACCGTTCCTTTTTGTTCCATCACAATGGTGGCCATTTGACCCATATAGTGGGAAAGTTGAAGCATGAGAGCCTGGGCGTCCATTCCTTCAGAGCGGCTGGTAAAGTTGGCAATATCGGTAAAGAGAATGGTCAACTCACGTTGATCGCCCCCCAGGCGGGCTTCTTCCCCGGTGCTGATCAACTGGCGTACCAGATCGGCCGGCACGTAGCTCTTAAAGGCTTGCAGGCCGGTTTTCATGGCCGAAATCGACTCATCCAACAATTGCACTTCGCTGATAGGGCTGTTAATTTTCAGCCGGTTATCCAGGTCCAGATTGGCAATTTTACGAGTTTCTTGGGCTAACTGGACAATGGGGCGGGAGATGGTACGGGAGACAAAAATAGCCGCAATAATGGCCAGAATCAAAATCAGGAGCGACATGAGCAGGCTAATCTGGTTGGTTCGTTTGATGCTGCCCACAAAATCATCTTCGGGCACGACCACGCCAATAGTCCAGTTTTTGCCAATTTCGGCGGCAATGGGAGTAAAGGAGGCGATATACTGGTGGGATTGATTGGTAAGCGTGAATTGGCTGCGCCGGTGGCTCTGATAGGCTTCATAAGCGGCCGTTATCCAACTCGCCCCAACTTCACTAATATGGATCGGCCGAAACGTCTCCCCCTCAGCTACGGCTAAATCTATTTGTGGATAAGCGATAATCTGCCCTTGTTCATCGACAATAAAGGCCACTCCATTTTCACCAACACGCAGCGTTTCTAAAAAGAATGAAAGGTCGTTGAGGGCCACGTCGATACCAATAACACCCGCCAGCTCGCTCTGTTCATTATAGATGGGGTAAGCGGCCGTTATGCCCGGCGTCTGATCGGTAAAAAAGATATAAATATCGGTCCAGTAGGCCTGACCACTTGTTTTGGCTCCGTCATACCAGGGACGCTGACGCGGGTCATAGGTAAAATCGTCGGTAATCTCAACGTCGATTACATGCCCGGCCGGATCACGATAAGTCCAGGTACGCAGCGGACTGGCCAGAGAGCGGTCAATTTCTTGGGTGCCGATGCTGCCATCGGCAAACCGCTTGGTAA
>JAWOIM010000094.1:0-3993 GCA_046484685.1 Chloroflexota bacterium
AGGTACAGCGGGCCATCAGCAATACCCTGCGCGTGCCCCTGGCCGACATTCATGGGGTGATTGAGTTTTATACCATGTTTTATAATGAGCCAACGGCGAAACGGGTGCTTCGCATCTGTGAAGATCCGGCCTGCCATCTGGCCGACGGTGGCGCTTTTGGCCGGGCCGTTGAAGCTGAGTTGGGTTTGCAGCATGGTCAGACCAGTGCCGACGGCCGTATTACCTATGAGCGCGTCCCCTGTCTGGGCATGTGCGAGCAGGCCCCCTGTGGTTTGAATGGAGAACGGCCGTTTGGCAACCTGACTCCCACCGATGTGCCCGCCTTTCTCGACGGCAGCCTCAATCCACCTCCGCCCAAAATTTACGGCGAGCCGCGCCTCAAGCTGGTCCGCGCCGGTCGGGTTGATCCCACCAGCCTCGACAGCTATCTGGCTCACGCCGGCTACAACGATTTGCGTAAAGCACTGGCCATGACCCCCGATGAGATTATCAACCTGCTCAAAGCCAGCGACGTCCTGGGGCGGGGCGGGGCCATGTTCCCCGTGGGGCTAAAATGGGGTTTTACGCGCCAGGCCCCCGGTTCGCCCGCCCAAAAGCATATTATCGCCAACGCCGATGAAAGCGAGCCGGGCACCTTCAAGGACCGGGTGCTGATGGAAAGTGATCCATTCAGCCTGATCGAGTCCATGACGATTGCCGCCTACGCGGTCGGGGCCGAAAATGGTTGGATTTTTGTGCGGGGTGAGTATCCACTTAGCTACCAACGACTCAGTGAGGCCGTCGAACAGGCCCGCGCCACCGGTTATCTGGGCCAGAATATTTTAGGACGCAAAGGGTTCAACTTTGATATTGAGCTGCGCCTGGGAGCCGGTGCCTATATTTGTGGTGAAGAGACGGCTCTTTTTGAGGCGATTGAGGGCAAACGGGGTTTTCCCCGTATCAAGCCCCCGTTCCCCACCACCCACGGCCTCTTTGGCCAACCCACAGCCATCAACAATGTGGAGACGCTGGTGGCGGCCATGTCCGTTATTCGAGTAGGGCTGGATGAGTGGAAGAAGCTGGGAACGGCCGAATCCCCCGGCACCAAATGGTTTTGCCTTAGCGGCCACGTAGCCCAACCGGGCCTGTACGAAGTCCCCTTTGGCCTGACCATTCGCGAGCTAATTGAAATGGCCGGTGGTGTGCCCGGCGGAAAAGAGATTCAGGCGGTCCTGCTGGGCGGTGCGGCCGGTGTTTTTATCGGCCCAAAAAGGCTGGACACGCCCCTGACTTATGAAGATGCCAAAGCGCAGCGATTTCCTATTGGCTCCGGTGTAGTGATGGTGTTTGACAGAACGGCCGATTTGCGCCAGCCTCTTTACCAACTGGCCCGCTTCTTTGCTCACGAAAGCTGCGGCAAATGTTTCCCCTGCCAGCTAGGCACCCAGCGGCAGGCAGAAATTTTGGGTCGCATTGCCGGGCAGTCGGGCCATAGTGGGCCGAACGGGCAAGAGGCGGTCGTTTACGCCAGCGACAAACATGACCTGCTCGACATCGGCTTTGCCATGACCGAAACGAGTTTGTGCGGCCTGGGCCAAACAGCCGCTTCGGCCGTCGTCAGCGCCATTGACCTCTGGCCCGAATTGGTCGAATAGGGTATCTACTATTGCTGTTTACGGCAATGATAGAATATAGGTGATTTGTGGTAGAAAAAATAAGTGAGGTTGGGGTGCACCCCGTTCACTACATTAGTCTGGGACCAGGCAGTCCGCAGGCCATTGATGGGGAGGTGGTCCAAGAGGGCCAGGTTTGTATCTCCGTCAACGGTGAAGAACTGGCCACCTTTATGTGCACACCCTGCGACCTGGAGTCGATGGCCCTCGGCTTTCTGGCCAATGAAGGCGTCATTGACCACCTGGATGACGTGCGCCATTTGCGCCTTTCCCAGCAGAATAGCTGCGTCGATGTCTGGCTGCAAGATGTGAGCCGGGAACTGCCCCAGCGCCGTATTATTACGGCCGGCTGTGGCAGTGGCGTCACCTTTGATGATTTGTCGCAGCGCTATGAGCCGTTGCTGTCAGATGTGGGGGCCACGCCCAAACAGTTGGCCAGCCTGATGCGCCAGATGCAGTTGGGGGCCGATTTGTACCGGCGGGCACGGGGGATACATACGGCCGTTTTAGCCACGCCCGAGCAGCTTTTGCTCCAGGTTGAAGATATCGGCCGGCATAACTGCCTGGACAAGCTGCGCGGTCTGGCCATGCAGCAGGACATCGATACCCAGGGCAAAATTTTGATGAGCAGCGGCCGTATCAGCAGCGAGATGATCAACAAAGCCCGCCGTCTGGGCACGCCTATCGTCTGCTCGCGCACCTCGCCCACCAGCCTCTCGGTGGCCCTGGCCGAGGCCTGGCAGATCACCATCGTCGCCTACCTGCGCCAGGACCGGATGCGCGTCTACACTCATCCGCAGCGGCTGACAGGAATCGGTGCTGTCAAGTAGAACAATTTTCAAAATTGTTTTACAATCCAGAACGATTGAATGGCCGAACGAGGCTGACTTTGCGCCTGAGTTTTTTTTGAAATTGGCGAACTGGTAGAAACGGCCGATTTGCCCGCAGAATGAGAAGCTGTTTGAAACCAATGAGAACAAGGGATTTATAAATAAGCGGCTAAAGCTAATCAAAAAATCCGTTCATTTCCAAATCCGCTGTTGAATCCGCTGTTCTCCCAAGGAAAATTTTATGGACGAAACAACCGTCACCCTCACCATTGATGGCCAGGAAGTCACCGTACCTCATGGCACCACCATTCTGGACGCGGCCGCCCAACTCGGCATCGAGATTCCCGTCATCTGCTACCATCCCCATCTGACCGCTAATGGCCTTTGTCGCATCTGCTCTGTCGATACCGGCGGTCGGGTGCAGGCGGCGGCTTGCGTGGCCCTGTGCAGCGAGGGCATGAACGTGCAAACCGGCAACGAAAAGGTGCAGCGCGGCCGGCGCGTTATTTTAGAAATGCTCCAATCCACCATTGACCTGGAAGAAGCGCCCGGCATCCTGGCCATGATGGAACAGTACGGGGCCGACCCCCAGCGCTTCGACGAAGGGGAACGGCGCACCGCGCCCGTTTACGATGACAACCCGTTCTACCTGCGCGATTATAACCAGTGCATCAACTGCTGGCGCTGTGTCCAGGTCTGTGCCGAAGACGCCCAATACACCTTTGCCCTGACTTTTGACGGCCGTGGCTTCCACACCCAGATCAGCACTTTCGACAACAAACCGATGCCCGACACTACCTGCGTCTTCTGCGGCCAGTGTGCCGGCGTCTGCCCTACCGGAGCCCTCAAACCGAAACGGCAGGCCCTCCTGGAAGAGGGCATGAACCCGGATGAGATATTTTTCCAAACCCGTGCCGGCCGCAAACGTAAAAAATGAGGCTGGTTATGTGGAGCGAGTAAAATCATACTATGCTCCCTGGCAAGATGAGCGGCTGATTTTGGACGCTGTTAACCCTTTGCCGGAGAATATAACGGCCGCCTTGAGCTATATTCAAGGGTAGAGCAAACAAACTGTCTCGTTCTGTGCAGTCCCAAAAGGGCGAGACGGCGCGGAAATAAGGTTATTCGCTTAGGCCAGCGCCATGCCGTACCGTCTCGCCCCTACCATAATTGGAATTGCTGGGGGGCAAAACAGGAAGTTGACAAAATAATACGGAGTTATGATTATGAGTGAAAAACCAGCCTGGGAAGATGCCGATTCGAGCATGATTAGCGCGTTTCGGTATGATCCGGAGGAAGAGACGTTAGAGGTGTTGTTCAACCGTACCGGCCGTTACACCTATTACGACGTTCCGACCGATGTGGTTGAAGGGCTGCGTGAAGCCTCATCTAAAGGCAGCTATATGCGCTCCATGATTATTGATATGTACAGCTACGACAAAGGGTAATTTTGACTGAAGGAATAAAGTCAAAGGTCAACAAGTTGGAAGCATGAGTGACAGAACATTTAA
>JAWOIM010000166.1:0-3993 GCA_046484685.1 Chloroflexota bacterium
GTCCAGCGTAATGCGCCCCCCTTGTATATCATAAAATCGCAGCAGCAGCTTAACCATCGTCGTCTTGCCGGAACCGGTAGAACCAACCAGGGCAATTGTCTCTCCGGCCGGAACACGCAAGGAAATATGGTGAATGACGGTGGCATTACGGCCGTTTACACTCGGTCCATTCTCCCCATACTGAAAAACCACATCTTCAAAAGCCACTTCGCCGGCCACATTCTCCAGGGGCAGCCTCTCTGTACCGTCTACAATCTGGACCTCGGTGTCCAGCAGATCCAGAATGCGCTCGGTCGAAGCCATGGCCCGCTGGTAAAGATCGAGTGTATTGCCCAGCCGGGTCAAGGGCCAGAGCAGCCGCTGCGTCATAAAAACGAGTACGCTGTAAATACCCACGTTCAACTGGCCATTAACGACCAGTGTCCCGCCAAAAATCAGGATGGCGATAAAGCCGGTCACGATCACCATGCGAATGATGGGCACAAAGGCGGCACTGAGGCTGATCGCTTCCCGGTTGCGGGCGCGGTAGGCTTCACTTTCTTCTTCAATTCGGCTGAGTTCGTGGGATTCGGCCGTAAAGCTTTTGATCGTGGCAATGCCGCCTAAATTATTAGAGAGCAGCCCGTTGAGAATACCGACTCGCTCCCGCACGGCCACATAGCGCGGGGCCAACCGCCGCTGAAAAACCAGCGATCCCCAAAAAACAAAGGGCATGGGCACGACGGCCATCCAGGCAACTGAGGGGGCAGTGGCCATAAATAGACCCCCAATGACCAGCACCGTGGTCACCACCTGGATTAAATCGTTGGCACCCACATCCAGGAAGCGCTCCAACTGGTTGATATCATCGTTGAGGACGGACATGAGGCCACCGGTGCTGCGGTCTTCAAAGTAGGCCATCTCTAAATTTTGCACGTGACCGTAAGCGTCCAGGCGCAGCTCATGCTGCAGCGTCTGGGCCAGGTTACGCCAGAGAACGGCGAAGGCATATTCAAAAGCGGACTCGAGTGCCCAGATTACGGCCGTTAAAATGCCCAGCACCCACAACTGCGTTACCACATCGGTAATGCCCAGCCGGGCCATATAGGAGGTCTCTTGCGATACCACAATATCAACAGCCACACCAATCAGGGCCGGCGGCGCCAAATCAAACACCTTGTTGAGAACGGAACAGAGGGAAGCCAGCCAGATTTGGCGGCGGTGGGGCCGGGCATAGCGAATCAGGCGCAGCAAGGGAGTCGGTTTATCAACATCAGTTGTCGTCATAGTTCACCTTGATGCGTGATACGTGATGCGTGATGCGTGATGGGCCTTTCACGTTTCACGTATCACGTTTCACGCTGTATTTACCATCCAACGGGAAAAGCCGTGCAGGAAGTTGCGAAAGCCGGGCAGATGCTCGGCCGGAAAGTTATATTGAGTCACAGCCTCGACCAGGACCGTCTCGAAGCAGTCGAGCCAGATTTGCCGGGCTGCCTCGTCAATGGGAAAGGGCATATGGCGGGCACGCATGGCCGGATTGCCGTAGCGCTGGTGGTAGAGCGGCGGACCACCTAACAGCCCCACAAAAAAAGCGGCCGATTTCTGCGACGCCTTCTGCATATCCTGGGGAAACATGTGACGGATGGGTGACTGCTCCAACTCCGCGTAAAAGTCGGCCATCAGACGAAAGATATTGGCCTCGCCCATTTGAGCGTAAATTTCGCGGCTGGGGGGTGCGGCCTGATTGGGGCCACCGGGAGGAATGTAAGGTTGTTCAGTCATATATCAAGAAGCGGCAGCCAGGGTAACTAAAAGGAGCTGACTGAGACCCTGAGGCAGCCAGGTGGGATCCAGGTATTCATCCAGGCGGTGGGCATTGCCTGATTCGGCCAGGCCTAAACAAACGGCTTCAGCCCCCAGGCTGAGCGGAATGTTGGCGTCGGTGCTGCTGTTAATAAAGAGCGGTTTATCCCAGCCAACCTGGCGCAGCGCCGCTGTGGCCCAACCAACAAGGGGTGAGCGGCGCGGAATCTGGCCGGCCGGCCGGCTGCCAATCAGCTCCATCGTAAGATCTACAGAGGGGCTACCGCTGCCTGAGGGCACACTCTGTGCCTGTACCAGCACCGTCACTTGCTCAACCAGTTGGCCCAGAGCGTCCGGATCTTCGGAACGTAAATCGAGCAGCAGGGCAGCTTTTGAGGCAATCGTGTTGATAGACCGACCTCCCTCAATAATGCCCACATTGTAAGTAGTCTTTGGTTCACGCGGCACCGGCAAACGGTCTATAGCCGCAATGAGATGGCCCAGGTGGTGGATGGCGCTGGGCTTGCCAAAACTGCCCCAGGAATGGCCTCCTTCCGTTTCCACCTCTATGCGAAAGCGGCGTACGCCAATGGCCTGGTGTGAAATCTGGCCAAACAAACCGCCTTCAATCACAATATAGCGAGCCTCAGCCCCAAAACGCTGGCAGACGGCTTTCATCCCTCGCAGATCACCCAACCCTTCTTCGCCCACATTGGCCACTAACCAGATGTCGGCCTGAGGGCGGAGGTCAAAGCGGGTAAGGGCCTGGGCCAGGGATAGGAGGCCGGCCACACCCATGCTGTTATCCCCAATTCCGGGACCATAAAGAAAGCGATCGTCTCGCTGCAAGGTCAAATCTGTATCAGCCGGAAACACCGTGTCTGTATGAGCAGAAACAATCACGGGTAAGGTTTGATGGGGCGCTTGACCAGGAAAACGGCCGTAGACGTTGTCCAACCCATCCCGTGTCACATCATGCAGCCCCAGAGCCTCAAACCTGGCCTGTACAAAAGCGGCCCGTTTTGCTTCGGCAAAGGTGGGGGCAGGAATTTGTTGAATTTCAGCAGCCAGATCCACAATCTCAGCCACATCTTCATTAAAATAAGCCAGGGCAGCCACCACCTGGCTGTCCGTTAACAACTGTTTCATTAATTTGTCAGGGGATAAGGAGGGCGTAGGCACAACGTCAGGCAGCATATAAGATTAACTCAACGGTCTAATTAACAAAATACCAAGCAGGCCGGTAATCAAACCCAGATGGAGTAAGAAGTTGCTGTCTACAAACCAGCCGCTGCCCGGACCGGGAAAGAATTGCAGTAAAAAGTTGAGGAGGATCAAGCCAATGCCCAGCAGGGGCAGCAGGCCCGGGCGCTCCCCTATCAACTCATTTAAGCGGTCTAATAGTTGATTCATCTACTTACACCTCATCTACTGTTTCTATGCGATAGGCATCAAAATAAGGCAGCAGCCGGTGGGGCAAACGGCCGTATACCCGCGTGCCTTCAGCCGTATGTTCTTCCGACTCTACCTGCCCCCGTTCATGGAACAAGGCCAACAGATCGCCTCGTTTATAAGGGATGAAGATGTGTAACGGCCGTAAATATTGAATCATCGCCGCTTCAATGGCCACCATCAAATCCTCGATACCCTGCCCGGTGTAAGACGAAACAATGACCGCCGGGTCTTCTATAGCCAGTTCCTCAATGGGATTATACCCGTCAGGCAGTAAATCGGCTTTGTTCAAGGCCACAATCTGGGGCAAATGATCTACTTCCAGCTCGGCCAGCGTATCTTCTACAGCTTCAATTTGGGCAGCAGCGTGAGGATGCGTCGCATCCACCACGTGCAGCAGCAAATCCGCCTCAATGATTTCCTCCAGCGTAGCCCGGAAAGCAGCCACAATCTGGGTAGGCAGCTTTTGGATAAAACCCACCGTATCGGTGAACAGCACCTCTCGGCCACCGGGCATTACCACCCGTCGTGTGGTCGGATCCAGCGTAGCAAAAAGCATATCGGCCGACATCACATCGGCGTCACTGATGCGGTTGAGCAGCGTCGATTTACCCGCATTGGTATACCCCACAATGGCCACTACTTGCAGCTCTGTCTGCTGCCGCTTGGCGCGGTGGCGCTGCCGGTGGGCGCGGACCGATTCCAGCTTATCTTTCAGGTAGCTAATGCGCCGGCCAATTTCGCGCCGGTCGGCTT